>JACDDR010000004.1:44274-73753 GCA_013816895.1 Bacteroidota bacterium | reverse complement strand
GCATTGGATGCAGGCTTACTCTCGCCGGCAAGTCGTTCATTTCCGCCAATATCTTCACCTAAAATATTTTGGGCAATGCGGCGAAATTCAAGCTCCTTGAAAATATCGCGAAGCAGATCTTTATTATATTCCTGTTTTATTAAGAGACTTTCATCCAGTTCAACCGGACAATCCAGAATAATAGTGGCAAGACGTTTGGACTGCAGAGCCATTTCTTTATTGTTCTCTACTCTTTCTTTCAGCTTGCCTTTTAATTTATCGGTGTTGGCAAGAAGGTTTTCAATGGTGCCATAATCTTTTACTAATTGAATAGCGGTTTTTTCTCCTACACCGGGAATGCCTGGAATGTTATCCACCTTATCACCCATCAATCCTAAAATATCAATGAGCTCGCCAACGTTTCGTATTTCCCACTTTTTACAAATTTCTTCAGGACCCAGGATCTCCGCGCCATTACCGAGACGAGCGGGTTTGTAAATAAAAGTATTTTCATCTACCAGTTGACCGTAGTCTTTGTCAGGCGTCATCATGTACGTTGTAAAACCTGCCAGCTCTGCTTTCTTGGCAAGCGTGCCGATAATGTCGTCTGCTTCAAAACCCGGTATGCCAATTGTTTGAATGTTGAAGCCTTTGATGAGTTCAATGATGATGGGAATGGAAAGTGCAAGGTCTTCCGGCATTTCCTGACGGTTGGCTTTATAGGCTTCGAATTCGGTATGACGCTGTGTTGGCGCATCGGTATCAAATACCACTGCAATATGAGTGGGTTTTTCTTTGTTAAGAATTTCGAGCAGGGTGTTAGTAAAACCAAATACGGCTGAGGTGTTAAACCCTTTGGAATTAACCCTTGGATTATTACTGAACGCGAAATACGAACGGTAAATTAGCGCGAAGGCGTCTAACAGAAATAATTTTTTATCGGCGTTTTTGGTGATCATGTTTTTTAGGGTTTTGCCACGAATTTCACTGAGCACACTAATTTGACTATAAGGCTTTGTATAATTCGTGTAATTGGTGGCTATTTTTTTGCCTCTGTATTGCTTTCATTTTTTGCCACAGATTTCACGGATTTCGCAGAGGGAGAGATCCAGTGCAAAGAAAATCTGTGTAATCAGAGCAATCTGTGGCTGATGATTATTAATTTGTTTTCTTCCAATCGTTGTATTTATTTATTACTTCGATGGCACTTGGTTCGTTAAACTTCTTATCCTCCTGGTACTCGCTGGCAAATGCCGCCGCGCCACTCATCCATTCCTGCAGCTGTTTTTTAAATTTGGATTGCTTTACTTCCGTTAGTTTTTTATCTCCATTTCGGAAAAGATAATACTCGAAATCAAAAGAACTGGCATTCATGTTTACTACTTCAAACGCAGATTTATATAAAAGAATATCGCCATTGGTTAAACGTTTATAAAAACGCGGCTCATCATCCTGGTTGATGGAAACATAATGATTGTTTTTGTAACCGTAACCTTTTACCTTGTTGGGTTTGTAATTTTTTTGCGTTCCGGAAGCGTCCTTAAAAAACACCTTGAGGTGATTTTCATGTTCTTTTTTTGGATTGAGTTTTATCTCGCCTTTAAGAGAGTCGCCCTTCTCATTTATTAAATAACCCTTAACGAAACTAACCTGCGATTTAGTATTGAAAAAACTACCGGTTAGCAAAACAAAAAGTAAAAATTTTATATGTCTATTTTTCATGGTTTATGCTGCAGAAGGGCAAAGGAAAGGATTTTTAGGGAAACAATAAAGCATTGTTAGTACTGTGTGTGAAAAGTGTTTTTTTATAACACTGTTGAGATCAAGGTCTTAAAACAGGATTAATGGTCTTCGTTGTAAATAACCTCCAGCAGGGTTTGTCCCACTGCTTTAAGCGTGTTTTTATCAATTGTGCTGAGGTCGTCAGAATTTTTGTGGTGATGTTCAAAGAATGAGCCCTTGTAAATATCGTAATGAAGAATATCGATGCATGGGATTTGCGCTATTTTATTGATGTAGTAATGGTCGTCTGTAATTTCGCCATATTCTTCCTTGTTGAAATATTTCCCGGAACCGCACTTGTCGGCGGCTTTCCAAACCTTGTCAAGGATGTCGTTAGCGTAAAAAGCTGAATAACCCTCGCGCGCAAACATCGCGTCTTTAGCACCAACCATATCCAGTAAAACGCCAAAACGCGCGCTGTAATTTTGTTTATGCGGGTTCTTGCTCCAGTACTGGGAGCCAAGACACCAGGAGTCGGCCATCTCAGGCCCGCCATTCGGCATTCCGTAATCTTCCAGATCAAACAAAATTATATCAACACCTATTCCAGGATTTTTTTGCTGAAGTATTCGTGCTACTTCTAATAATACGCCAACTCCGCTGGCGCCATCGTTTACCCCCGGGCATGGCTTTCCCTTCAATTTTGCATCCGTTTCTTTTTCTGAAAACGGACGGCTGTCGTAATGCGCAGCGAGCAGGATCCGGTTGGTTGTTTGGGGATTAATGCTTGCAACAATATTTTTTAAGAGCCAGGGCTTTCCGTCAAAAGTAGTGGCATTACCCGTTTGAATTAATACCTGTGCACCGAAGCGCTCAAATTGTTTTTTAAAATACTCAATGCTTTTTTCGTGCGCCTTGCTGCCCGGCACACGTGGCCCCATATCAGCCTGCGATTTTACAAAGGAAAAAGAACTGTCAGAATTGAAATCCGGTGGTATTACCCGTGGTTTGCTGACGATTGGCTTTTCCGGCACAACTACCTCGTCCTCTTTCTGTTTGTTTTCGCTACACGAATAAAACAGACAAACTGCAATAAAAATTTTAAAAGGAAAGCATAGGGCCGAAGGAAAAGAATATTTCATAAATTTTAAATTTTCCAGGCAGTTCCTTCTTTACTGTCTTTAACTTGTACCCCCGATTCGGTGAGCTTGTCACGGATCTCATCGCTAAGCGGAAAATTCTTTTCGGCTTTCGCTTTGTTGCGTAAATCAAGCACTATGTTTACAACCTTGTCGAGAACCTGCATGCTTTTTGAATTTTCCGAAACGGCTTTCAGTCCCATGACATCAAAAATAAAATGCTGGTATATTTTCTTTAACAATTCAATGTCGGCCTGTGTAAGGCTTAATTTTTTATCGTTGGCAGAATTAATAATCCTTACGGCGTCAAACAGAACGGCAATTAAAACCGGCGTATTAAAGTCGTCGTTCATGGCTTCGTAACATCTCGTTTCAAGCGCTTTTATGTCTTCACTGGAAGTGGCTGAAGGAATTAGCGTTTGTAAAGTTTTATGACTTTCCATTAAACGGTCAAATCCTTTTTCACTTGCCTGTAGTGCTTCATTGCTGAAATCAAGCGTGCTGCGGTAATGCGTTTGCATCATAAAAAACCTAACGGTCATTGGGCTGTAGCCTTTATCCAGTAAAGGATGATTTCCTGAAAATAATTCGGAAGGTAAAAAACTGTTACCAAGGCTTTTGCTCATTTTCTGGCCACTAACGGTTAGCATATTTGTATGCAGCCAGTAGTTACACGGTTGTTTTCCGCAATAGGCAATACTCTGCGCAATCTCATTGGTATGGTGCGTAGCTTGCAGATCCATGCCGCCGCCGTGGATGTCGAATTGTTCACCCAGGTATTTAGTACTCATGGCGCTGCATTCAATGTGCCAGCCCGGAAATCCTTTGCCCCAGGCGCTGTTCCATTGCATGAGGTGTTCTGGTTTTGCTTTTATCCAGAGCGCAAAATCAAGCCTTCCTTTTTTATCCTGTTGTCCTTCAAGATCGCGCGTATTTTCCAGGAGCTCTTCCAGCTTGCGTCCGGTAAGGGCCGTGTAGTTATGATCCTTCGCGAATTTTTCAACATCAAAATAAACAGTACCGTTTACTTCATAGGCAAGTCCTTTATTAATTATTTCCTGCGCTATTTCCTGCTGTTCGAGGATGTGCCCGGTTGCTGTTGGTTCAATGCTTGGAGGAAGCGCGTTAAACTGCGCCATTACGTTATGAAAATCAACAGTGTAAGTCTGAACAATTTCCATTGGCTCCAACTGTTGAAGCTTTGCTTTCTTCGAAATTTTGTCTTCGCCTGTATCGGCATCACTTTCGAGGTGACCGGCATCTGTTATGTTTCTTACATAACGGACTTTGTAGCCCAGGTGCACCAGGTAACGGTAGATGATATCAAATGAAATGAAGGTGCGGCAGTTGCCCAGGTGCACGTCGGCATAAACGGTGGGCCCACAAACGTACATGCCTACAAAAGGAGGACTAATGGCTTTAAACTCTTCTTTTTTTCGTGTGAGGGTATTGTATAAAAATAAAGGCTGCATAGGGTTAGTAAAAATAAGCAAATAAAAAAGACGGAAGATAATTCCGTCTTAATATTGAATGAGTTTATTTTTAGATGTTAATTCTCTATCACCCCGTCGCCGGCATACACACCGTTTTTATAAATAGCCACGCGGGTTAAAATCCCATTTTCGTTATAGATAAAGGCTTTACCTTCCATTAAACGATTATCTTTAAATAAGCCATCTTTGCTAACGTTTTTATTTTTATCATACAGAGTGTACTTGCCATTTAATACAAGCGGCCCGGCTTTAGCATCCTGAGGTTTTTCGTCAGGTTTTAGAGTAATTTTTGGCGCGTTTTCAACCACATCCTTTTTAGATAAAAACTCTTTCTTAGGATCGTATGTTTTAATAGAAGCCACGTCAACATTACCATTATTATAAGTTTTCTCAGCTTTTAAATCACCGTTCTCGTGAAACTCTTTAATGGTTCCGCTTTCCTTACCGTTAACAAAACTTCCTTCAATAGCGGTTTGCCCGTTTTCGTATTTATAGGTTTGAACGCCCTCGCGCTTTCCGCCTTCGTTAAATTTAAAATCGTGCTGAACCTGCCCGTTATCGTAATATTGTTTTAAGGCGCCTACCCAGCGGTTATTTTTCCACTGGCCTTCTTCCTGTACTTTACCGTTTTCATAATATACAATGGCGTAACCATCCGGGCGACCGTTTACAAAGGTTATTTTGTTTTTAGGATTGCCGTTGCAGAAATACTCCATCCAGACCCCGGTTTTACGGTTTTCTTTGTAAGCACCTTCTTCAGCCTTTTGTGTAGGAGCAAAACAGGTGTTGGGTTTGTGTTTTCCAAATAATACCCACTTGCCCTGCTTCTTACCACCGACATCTGTAAAATTGATGGTATCCTTATTTGAACCAGGCATAAATTCAAAGGTTTGGGCTACAGTTTGCGAAAAGAGCGAACTGCATCCAAAAAAACTTGCTGTGATGACTACTTTAAAATTCATGTGTGTGCTATTTAAAGTTTAAATTAATGCTTAATTAAAGTTAAAGCTTCAAATTCATTTATCAAAGTCCTAAACATCACTTCTTTAGAGATTAACAAGAGAATTAGACAAGATAAAACTTTTTGACGACGAAAAAAGGCGACTAAATATTTAGTCGCCTTTTGATTATTTGAATTTTGCTATTTAGCGTCCTTTAGGTGGCGTATTGTTTACCGGTTTTTTTGGATCTTTTACACCGCCCGTTTGCATTGCGCCCGGAATAGTAGCCAGGGGCATTGAATCCAGTTTCTTTTTAACTGCGGCGAAAATATCGTCAGCTGCTTCGCTGTATAGAACGTTTCCAACGCTTGTGTCCAGCACATACTTATATCCGCCTTCTTTGGCCACCGCTTCAATTCCTTTTTTTGCTTTCTCCATTATCGGTGCTGTGAGTTCGGCCGATTTCTTTTGGTAATCCTGCTGGGCCTGCATTTTAAAATCTTCGATTCTTCTTTGAAGCTGGTTCAGTTCTTCCTGCTTGTTTTTTTTCACCACTTCACTCATGGTTGCCTCTTCCTGCATGTACTTTTGATACTTGGTTTCAAGTTCGCTCTGCATGCTGATGCTTTCGTTTTCGATACCCTTATAATAAGTTTGGGCGGCGTCTTTAGCGGTTTTTGTTTCAGGCATTACACTTACCAAAGAATCGAGGCTGATATGCGCTATTTTCTGAGCTTTCGCAAAAGTCAATGATCCTATTGCAGCGAGTGCAAAAATTGTTTTCTTCAAAGTAGAATTATTCATGTTGTTTTTATAGTTATTGCTTTTTTATTTTTTGTAGCCGAGTGCAGTTAGTACATCATCACTCTTATCATATTTGCTGTTGGCGTATAGTATAGCTACTTGTCCGCTCTTGTCCAATATAAATCCCAGGCCCGCTTTTTCGGCCACCGTTTTAATGGCGTTATAAACTTTATCCTGAATGGGTTTTACAAGTTCCTGGCGTTTTTTGTATAATTCGCCGTCAACTCCAAAACGTTGTTTTTGTAAATCCTTGACCTCTTTCTCTTTATTAATAATTTCGTTCTCACGTTTTTTCTTCATGTCGTCTGTCAGAAGAATAGCATCGGCCTGGTATGCTTTATATAATTTATCTATTTCAGTATATTTCCCTTCGATTTCTTTTTGCCACTGCACGCTTGTTTTATCCAGTTCACTCTGGGCAGCTTTGTATTCCGGAATCTGGCTTAAAATATAATCGGTATCAACATATCCAAATTTGGCCGCGCCGCTTTGTGCCAAAGAAAACGCCGAAAGAAGTACCAGTAATAAACCAACAATGTTACTTTTTAGTTTCATTTTTAATGATGTTAAATTTAATCATAAAACGTGCCAATTTACAAATTAGTGTCCAATTAAATTTTTTTACAACTCGCCTAGCTGACCTCCAATAGTAAAGTGGAACTGGCCCTTGCCATTACCAATACCCGGGTTGCCAGGAACATTATCAAAGCCCCAGCCATAATCAATACCTAATAAACCAAACATCGGGAGGAACACACGCAGACCAAAGCCCGCGCTTCTTTTCACCTGGAAGGGATTAAAACTTTTGTAATCTTTCCAGGTATTTCCGGCTTCAGCAAAACCAAGAACAAAAATTGTGGCCTGTGGATTTAATGTGATCGGATAGCGTAGCTCCATGGTATAACGCGCGCATATAGGATCGCCATACTGACCGGACAAACTGTTATCAGGGTAACCACGAAGCGCAATAATTTCACGCGCTACGAAATTCTGGAAACCACTGATACCGCTGCCGCCCATATAGAAACGTTCAAATGGCGAGAAGCCTGTTTTTTTGGCGTAATATCCCAAAAAGCCATAGCCCACTTTGGTGCGTAAAACAAGATTACGCGCTTCTTTGCCTTCAGCCGCTTTTTTATTGGTTAACTGTGTAAACCATTCGGCAGTAATTTTATACTTCTGGTATTCGATAAACTTGTAGCGTTCGGCCGTTGTAATGTTTGAATAATTTTTGTTATTGTAAAGCGAGTAGGGAGGAGTAAACTTTGAGTCAAACACAAAATTAGAACCCTGCTTTGGGTAAATAGGCTGATCCACAGAGTTACGCGAAATATTCAAACCAAGATTAAGGTCATTGGCAAAACCAGAACCCTTATCAAAAAACTGGAAGGCGCTGTATTTATTCAACTCATAATAATTATAATTTAAATGGGCATACATGCTGAAATAATTATCCGGCCATTTCATCCTGCGGCCAAGGCCTAACGACATGCCAATGATACTCATGCTGGAGCGGTTCGGATTATAAATTTTTCCTGTTTCGCCTTGCGTAAATTTCTTTTGACCATTACTAAAGAGTGAATGGAAAGCAGAGAAGGTAAGCGAATTTGGTTTTTTGCCTCCCAGCCAGGGCTCAGTAAAAGAGAAGTTATACGATTGATAATAAATTCCGTTTGTTTGTGCACGCACGCTTAATTTCTGACCATCGCCGCTTGGCAACGGGCGCCATGCTTCTTTCTTTAAAAAATTTCGCGCGGAAAAATTATTGAAAGTAACACCAAGCGTACCAATGATGCCGATACCACTGTTAGCACCCGCGTAATAGGATCTGCCTCCCCAACCACCACTGAGCTCAATCTGATCGCTTGGCTTTTCAGCTACAATGTATTCAATGTCCACAGTTCCATCCGCCGCGTTTGGAGTTGGAATTACATTTAATTTTTCAGGATCAAAATAGCCTAGCTGCGCAAGCTGACGCTGTGTTCGGATAATATCAGAACGCTTGAACAGCTGGCCGGGCTTGGTCCAGATCTCCCTGTAAATTACATGGTCGTTTGTTTTATCGTTTCCGGTTACGGTAATTTTATTAATAGTGGCTTGTTTTCCTTCGTAGATAAGAATATCAAAATCGATGGTGTCGTTATGAATATTACTTTCCTGCGGATTTACCTGGAAAAACAAATAACCATCATCCATGTATAGACTTGAAATGTCATAACCGTTCGGGTTCATATTCAGTTTGGCATCCAGCTTGCTCTGGTCATAAGTCTCTCCCGCCTGGATATTCAGGATCGTGTCGAGCTGACCGCTGCGGTATTTGCTGTTACCAAACCAGTTGAATTTTCCGAAATAATATTTATGGCCTTCGTCGATAGTAATATTAATAGCCACGCGGTTTTTCGCCACAAAATAGACACTGTCTTTTACGATCCTGGCGTCGCGGTATCCTTTGGTGTTGTACTTTGCGGGAATTGCAGGTAAATCTTTAACAAGATTTTCTTCAAGATATTTTCCGGAGTTAAACGGGTTATACCAGCGCCATCTTTTACTTTCCTCAAGCTTCCGTCGGAGTTTCCAGTCAGGGATAATAGTATTACCAATAATATTCACATCCTGGATGCGCACTTTTTTTCCTTTTGTAACTTTAATCACTAAAACAATATGCGGGGTTTTAGTAGTTGTATCGCGCTTGGTAAGCAGCTCTACTTTATTGTAGTAATAACCTTTATCGAGATAAAAATCATGCACGGTGTTCTTAATGGAACCCAGCATGTAGTCGGTAACTACCCGTTCTTTTACAAGACGGATTTTGTTTCGGATGTCATCGGCATCGCTCTTTTTTACATTCCCTTCAAAACTAAATTTTGAAAGCCTTGGACGTTCCACTACGCGAATGATCAGGAAAATATCATGACCAATAATTTTATCCTGAATAATTTGTACATCTTCAAAAATGCTTTGTTTCCATAAAGCTTTAATAGCATCTGAAATTTTATCTCCCGGCACTGTTATCTCATCGCTTTTTTGCAAGCCCGATAAAAGAACAACGACAGATGGGTCGGTGAATTTTGCCCCTTCTACAACCACTCCGCCGATTCTGTATTTTTTTGGCGATTTAACAGGCTCATAAAAAGCGCTGTCGCTCACCTGTGCGTAAGCAGAGGAAAAGGCTAAAGAAAGGAGCAGTATGAAAGATAGTTTTTTGATAATATTAGTTTTGAGAAATTTGTTCACTGGTTTTACCAAAGCGACGTTCGCGGTTCTGATAAGCTAAAATGGCTTTGAAAAAATCCTGTTTCCGAAAATCGGGCCAAAGGGTATCGGTAAAATAAAATTCAGCATAAGCAAGTTGCCATAAAAGGAAATTACTGATGCGGTGTTCGCCGCTTGTGCGGATCATTAATTCCGGATCAGGCCAGGCGCTTGTGTTCAAATGCTTCTCTATATTTTTTGAAGTAATATCCTGCGATTTTAGAGTTCCTTCTTCCACCTGTTTCGCAATTTCTTTAACGGCATTTGTAATTTCCCATTTGCTGGAATAAGAAAGGGCAAGTATAAGGGTAACTGTACTGTTAGCTGCTGTAATATTGATAGATTCCTGTAGCTCTGCCTGGCAGGATGGGGGCAGACTTAATATATCGCCGATGACCTGCAGTTTAACACCTTTCTTATTTAAGTTTGGAGTTTCAAGACTGATAGTGGCTACAAGAAGTTCCATTAACGCATCCACTTCTTCTTTGGGCCTGTTCCAGTTTTCGGTGCTGAACGCATACAACGTTAAAAATTTAACGCCAATTTCGCCACAGGCTTCCACCACTTCTCTAACTGAATTAACACCTTCATGATGACCAAAAATGCGGTCTTCACCTTGTTGCTTGGCCCAACGTCCATTTCCATCCATAATGATGGCAACGTGGCGGGGGACATTATTTTTATCGATAGAATGCTTTAAATCCATGGGGTGACAGGGTTCGCAAAGATAGTAAAATAGTCAAAAAGGACTAACTTATTAAGTTCTTTTAGGTTTTTTAACAGGCCTGAAAATTTATCAGATGCCTACCCCGGGGCATTTCTCTGCTGCCTGAGGGAGCTTGAAACTAAGCGTAAAGCCGTAAAAGAAGTACCAGTCTTTTGAACGGGGATTTCCGCGCATGGTGCCGGGGATTCCAAAACCATTACTGGAGTAAGCTCCGCTCACATCATCCAGATAATCAGTAAACATTTTTCTTGGTCCCCACTCTACACCCAGTCCTATGCGTGGTAAAACATTCCACTTAAAGCCCACGCCAAAAGGTATTGTAACCTGGTATTTGGAATAAGATTTGGATTGACCTTCGGTGCGCAGGTTTACAAGTGGCACATCCACGCCGTTGACGTTACTGTGTGGATTCATGTAACACATTCCAAGGCCTGCAAAAATGAACATGCTGAAATAATGTTTATCGTTGCCAATGCGGTAATCCACAAAATTAAACTCTGCTACTGCATGTCCGTCGTAAATGGGTGAATGAAAATTGAGATTTCGCTCCAGCTGATCAGGCTCTTTACTGTTGGCATCAGAAGCGCTAACCGTGCCGTAATTAACACCAAACCGGAAGGCGAAGCGGTAATTGGTTGTATACCTGAAAAACACACCCAATCCGGGATGAGAGGGAAAAAAATGTTTGCGGGGATTGAGATCGCCAATATAATAGGAGGCCCCGCCAAACACACCTATTTCGCGTTGGCGGAAATTCCGTTTCTTGATTTGGGCGGCACCGCACACTGCCACGAAACAAAAAATAAATATGAGGCTCTTTTTAAACAATCAACAGGAGTAACGTAAAAATAACGGAATTATTGCGTTTTTTTGCAGAGGAATAGCCGAGAACCAGTATTGAAGAGTTTAATAACATATTTATTTTGCTGTTTAACAGTTCTTAACGTGCTGGGTCAGCCTGATTCTCTTAAAAAGCCGGGGTCAACCATCATATTTAGCTCTGAGAGTAATTTGGAATTAACAGGAACGGACATTATTGATGAGCGGATAGACAGCCTTTCAAAACCAGAGCTGAGGATCGGCGGGTATATTTCAACCTACTATGCCCACTACGATGACGAAACGGAAACTAACGGCTTCGTGCAGTTTCCCACACTGGCGCCGAGGAACAACCAGTTTTCGCTGAACATGGCTCTTGTAAGCATGGCGTATAAAAGCAACCGGCTGCGCAGTAATATCACGCTACATTATGGCGATGTTCCGGAAAGTTCATGGCCCGCCAATTTTAAACTCATCCAGGAAGCGCACGCCGGTTTCAGGATAATTGATAAGTTATGGCTCGATGCGGGCTTCTTTAAAACGCATATTGGCCTGGAAAGCTTTCAGCCACGCGAGAATATTACTTCAAGTATGTCCATTCTTAATTTTTACGACCCGTACTTTTTAAGCGGAGTTAAACTCACGTATCTTGTTACCTCGAGGTGGAGCGTGCAGCTGGCCGCGTTTAACGGGTATAACGAGTACGTTGACAATAATAAAAACAAAGCATTTGACTTTTCTACAAAATATAAAGTAAACAACAACATCTCTTTTACCTATAATTTTTTGACCTGCGATGAAACACCCGACTATGTTAAAACAAAGCATCAGCGTTTTTATCAGAATTTATACGGAACATTTAATTTTAAGAAAATAACGGTTGGATTTGATCTGAATTACGGCTTGCAGCAGCATTCCTTAAAGAGTGATACTTCGCGAACTGCGAGCGTATTTGGCGGGTTACTTGTTTTAAAATACATGCCCTTTAAAAAATTCGGAGCTTACGGAAGGGTAGAATATTTTTCTGATCCAAATCAAGTGCTTACGCAGAAGCTGAATACAGGAAATTATGTGAAGGGCACAACTCTTGGAGTTGAAGTTATTCCGCAGAAAAATTCCTCACTGAGTTTTGAGTGGCGCATTTTGGAGTCTGATCAATTAATTTTCAGGCAGGGGAACACCTTACTTAACCAGCGGAATGAATTCATTGTTTGCTTAGATTTATGGTTTTAATGACAAACGACACATCCTATAAACCAATCGGGATCTTCGACAGTGGTTTTGGCGGCTTAACGGTAATGAAAGAAATAGTAAAGGATTTGCCTCAGTATGATTTTATTTACCTGGGCGATAATGCCCGCGCGCCTTACGGCTCAAGAAGTTTTGAAACGGTATATGAGTATACGTTGGAGTGTGTAAAGCAGTTGTTTGATAAAGGCTGCCATCTTGTGATCCTGGCTTGCAATACCGCTTCAGCGAAAGCATTGCGAACCATTCAGCAAAACGACCTGCCCTTGCTTGCTCCTCATAAACGCGTACTCGGAGTGATAAGGCCAACAACCGAATTGATAGGTAATTATAGCAAAACAAAACATGTTGGGGTTTTAGGCACTGCGGGAACCGTTAGCTCGGGATCGTACTCCGTAGAAATCGAACGATTTTTTCCCGAAATTAAGGTTTTTCAGGAAGCTTGCCCGATGTGGGTCCCACTTATTGAAAATAATGAATTTGATAACCCCGGCGCTGATTATTTTATTAAAAAAAATGTGGATGCACTCATGAAACAATCTGCCGACATTGACGCTATTATTCTGGGATGTACGCATTACCCCCTTATCATTGATAAGATAAAAAAGAATTTGCCTCCGCATGTTCAATTGTTGTCGCAGGGCACAATCGTTTCACACGGATTAAAGGATTACCTTCTTCGTCATGCAGAAATAGAAAAAAATTGCAGTAAAAGAGGTGACGTTAAATTTTATACAACCGATACGCCGGAAACGTTTGACAAGGCTGCTACCTTATTTTACGGCAAAGAAGTAAAATCGCAACATCTTGCTTTGTAAGCCTACTTCTCTAAGATCTTAAACTCCGTTCTTCTGTTATTCTGGCGGCCCGCGTCTGTGTCGTTGGTATCAATTGGTTTGGTTTCGCCGTATCCTTTTGCTACAAGTCGCGCAGAAGAAATTCCTTTGTTAATGAGGTAATCCACAACCGATTTAGAACGACTGTCGGATAACTTCATGTTGTAATCATCAGAACCTTTACTGTCGGTATGACTTCCCAATTCAATTTTAATATTAGGATTGTCGGTTAAAAGTTTTATTAAACGCTCCAGCTCGTTTGCCGATTCAGGGCGAATAGTAGCCTTATCAAAATCGAAAAATATATTGCGCAATACAATGGTGCTTCCAATTTCAATTTTCTTAAGCGCCACATCCTTGTTGTATTCCTGGAAGTCGGCTCCTTCGGGGATGTTAAAGTTTTCAGAATGAAATAAATAACTGTCTTTTTTTACAGCGATGCCATAATTTTTTCCGCTCGGCAGTGTTACCAGGTATTTTCCGGTTGCGCTGTTGGATTTAAAAGTTGCAAGTACAATGTTCTTATCGTTATCGATTAATTCAATGGATGCTTCCAAAGGCTGGTTAGTCTTCGCGTCGGTAACAATTCCCTTTAAGATGGTTACTTTCGCCATTTTAACTTCAACCGCGTTTTCTGTTTTTAAATTGCTCACCGGGTTGGCGCGCATTGCTATCAACTGATCCTGTGAATTAAGCAATGGTTGTTTTTCAGGCCCCAAAAAAGTTATTTTATAAAGATCCTTTTCACCAAAGCCACCTTGTTTGGCAGAGGCAAAATACGCACGGCTTCCGCTTCCGCTCACTACAAAAAATACGTCATCATCCGGTCCGTTGATCGGGTAGCCAAGGTTTTCGGGGGTCGACCATTTGCCGTTCGCGAACGTAGATTTAAAAATATCATATCCTCCCATGTTGTTATGACCTTTGCTGCTGAAATAAAGCGTCACCCCGTCAGGGTGCATAAACACAGCTTCTTCGGCATATTTGGTATTTAGTTCCGGTCCTATATTTTTCGCCGGACCCCATTCGCCTTTTACGTCCATATCGCTATAATAAATATCGCGGTCGCCAAGTCCCGATTCCTTATCACTCACAAAATAAATTCTGTGACCATCTCCGCTGATACTTACGCTCGACTCGTGATATTTTGTGTTGATGTGTTTGTTCATATGCACAGGTGGTTCCCAGTCGGCACCAAACAAAGTACTCTCATACAAATCACCACCATCTTTTCCGGAGTGGCGGTAAACATATAATTTACTTCCATCAGGTGATAAACCTGCTGCGGCATCGTGATTTTCGGTATTCACATTTTTACTCAGCTGTACCGATGGCTGCCACTTACCATTTTTTTTATTTGAGATATAAACGTCTTCGTAAAAACCATTATCGTTTTCATCGCGCTTTAAACCCGTACTGTTGTCGCGGCGTGCGGTAAAAATTACTGTTTCTTCGTCAGCGGTAATAGAGGGGCCGTATTCAGGGTAAGAAGTGTTTACACTCGAGCCAAGATTATCTACAAAAACACGTTCAGGAGTTGCGCTGAATTTTTTGCCGCGCTCGCATTCACCTATTTTTTTATTCACGTCTTCTATCTCGAGCGCATTGTTTTTGGATTTTTGCTGAAGAAAACCAAGGTAAATCTGGTAATGTTTGATGGCTTCGTCCCACTTACTGTTGAGGTGATAAGCCCAGGCCAGGAAATACGGCAGATCAGTTTCCACTTTTGGGTCCAGCGCGTAAGCAGTTTCAAAATATTTTAAAGTTTCGGGATTGGAAGGATCAGAAACAAACCATACAAAACCGAGCATGTAGTTTAAACGTGCATTCTTTGGATTAAAGCGTTGTGCATCGCTTAGGGGCGACAGGGCTAAACGGAAATTAGGATAACCTGCTTTTTGATAGTCGTAATGACTTACGGGTAATAATTTGGTTTCGGAAACGTATGCCTTTTTAAAATCATCAAACTCCCTCCGGGCGGGCATATAAAAATCCATCCCAAGGTCCAGCTTTTTTTTGGCCTCGCGTAATTCATCTTTTTTTCCCGGAAAATTATCTTTCTCAAATTCCACCGATTGAGCGGTTGAAAAAAAGGTGATGGTTAAAAGAGCAATTAAAAATAAATTCTTTTTCATAAAATCGTTCAGTTAATATTAATCGCAGGAAGAGTTAATAAATGATTTTGCACCCTCAACGCCCAGTTCGAGGGCTTTTTTCCAGTCAGAACAGCAGCCTTCTTCGTCGTGAAGCATTTGGCGTGCGATACCACGGTTATAATAGGCAGGACCATTTTTTGCATCCAGTTGAATTGAACGTGCCGCCATGTCCTTGGCTTTTTTATAATCTTTGTTTTTAAGTGCGATGGAAGCAAGGTTATTATAAGCCCCCGCGTTGCTAGGATCTTTTTTGAGCACGTCTTCGAAATCTGCCTGCGAGGCTTTAAGGTTGTTGCCCTCAAAGTGCGTGGCGCCCCTGTTGATCAGTGCGGTGAGATAAGCAGGATTGGCCTGCAGGGCTTTTGTATAAGCCTCAATGGCTTTTGGGTAATTTTTGTTTAGGCGGTAAGCAGAGCCAAGATTATTATGGATAAAGGTCATCGACGGATCAAGTGAAATGGCTTTTTCATAATCGGCAATGGCGCCGGGGTAGTCATTTTTTGCACGCTTTACACTTCCGCGGTCGTTATAGGCATACGCGTAGTTCGGATTGGATGCAATGGCTTTGGTATAAAACTCAATCGCCTTGTCAAGTTCGTTGGACTCATAAAAAGCAAGCGCCTTATAATAAGCGGCTTCGCTGTGGTCGGCCTTTAATCTTAAGCAATTATCAAGGGCTACCTGTTCACTGTCCTTTTTATCCATTTGAAAATAGATCAGACCCTTATTAAAAAACGTTTCAGGATTTTGCGGATTTATTTTAATCGCCTCGTTAATATCTTTTATCGCCTCGTCATTTTTTTTAAGGTGCGTATAAGCTATAGCCCGGTTGGCAAGGGCCTTATCAAAATTTGGTTTAATGGCCAGGCTTTTGGTGAAAAGATCAACCGCAGAGGCGCACTCGTTTTTTTTCAATGCGGTGAGCCCCGAATTGTAGTCCTGCTCAGCTTGCTGGTCGGGAGTTAAAGTACCTACAACCTTCACGGTATCCTGCGCTTTCAGGCACGAGAAACCAATTAAAAATAATCCCTGTAAAATTCTCCTCATTTTGTTTAGTTAAAACACTAAATATAAAAATTCTTTTATAATAAACATAGGCACAGTTATTAGTCTAAAGCCATTTAACAAGGCTGGCGTCGATTATTTTTATAATTTTAATCTCTCAAATTATTCCTTTAAATGTTAAATCAAATCAAATTAGTTCTCCTGGCCCTCATAGGCTCTTTAATGGTTCCTGCACAAGTTAGCCTTGGCGGGTTTATGAAAGACAAAGCCAATGAGGCCAAAGACAAGGCCAAATCAAAAGTGCGGGAAAAAACAACAGAAAGCTGGGAAAAGAAGCGACTGGAATACGACGAAAGTAATTTTAATTATGCTATTTCGTTCCTGGATAACAGCGGCGTTTTTGAAGCAGATGAAAAAGGAAATGCTTTTACCGGCACGGCGC
Organism: Bacteroidota bacterium; assembly: GCA_013816895.1. Taxonomy (GTDB): domain Bacteria; phylum Bacteroidota; class Bacteroidia; order B-17B0; family Aurantibacillaceae; genus Aurantibacillus. The sequence goes on along the minus strand of JACDDR010000004.1, from coordinate 57,190 downwards.
TGAATAGTGTAAAATTTTTAAACAGAGAGGGAAAAAGTGTTGAAGAAAGGGCCTATACCAATTTAAAAAACGGGGAAATTTTAATGGCCGGAAATCAATATAATATGGCCGAACAAAGTTTCAGGCTTTCCAAAGTATTATATGAAGAATCATCGCAGACCACCAATACAAATTATGCCCAAACAATTAGCGACCTGGGACTACTTTACCAATCGCGGGGACTTTACTCAAAAGCGAAAAAATATAACGAACAGGCTCTTGAGCTGAGGGAAAAGGGCGACAACAAAGGCATGCTGATTGTATCGTTGAACAACAACGCGGTATTGAAAAAAGAAACCGGCTATTATACCGAAGCGGAAAAAGAATTATTGAAAGCGCTCAACCTGGCAAGGGAAAACAAGGATACCATGGCCATTGCACTTATTACCAATAATCTCGCAATGACTTATCTCGACATGAACAAGCTGAAAGACGCTGAAAAAAACATGCTTATGAGTGTGACAGAAGCATCGGGAATTTTAAAAGAAAATTCAAGCAACCTGATAAAACTAAAAATAAACCTTGCAAACATTTATCGTCTTCAAAAAAAATACACTGAGGCGGAAGACATCTATAAAAAAGCAATTGAAGTAAAAGAAAAAAAACTTGGCACGCATCCCGATCTTGCGCATCTTAAAAAAGGCCTGGCGCAATTATATATGGAAATGAACAGGCCTGAAGAGGTGGAAAAGCTTTTATTGAGCGCATACGATATTAATAAAAAGAAATTAGGTGAAAATAATCCGGCTACCGTTTCTACACAACAGGAGCTTGCCAATTTTTACAGATTCAGCAATAAACCAGCAAAGTCGGTGGAGTTGATGGTGAAGGTAGTGGAAAAGAAAAAAATCATTTATGGAGAAGGTCACCCTAATTACATCCAGGCGCTGGAGGATCTTTCGCTGGCTCAATGGCAAAACAATAAAATTGCCGAAGCAAAGGCCGGGTATAAAACTGTAATAGATAATACGCTGAATTACATCAATACTTTTTTTACTTCGTTGAACGACAACGAAAAAACACTTTACTGGGATAAAACAAATACACGACTGCAACGCTTTTTTAACTTCGCCTTTGAAAACATAAAATCAGATCCTGACCTGTTAACGCAATTGTATACGACTTGCATTAATACAAAAGGATTTTTATTAAACAACTCTTCAAAGATCAGGAATATAATTTCTTCCAGTAATGACGAAGACCTTAAAGCCACCTACCAGAAATGGCTTGAGGCCAAAGAAAACCTGAATGCGGCTTACCAGTTAAGTAAAGAGGAACTGGCGCAGGAAAAAATAAATGTGGATAGTTTAAACGCAGTAGCAGGAGAACTTGAAAAAGAATTATCGCAAAAAAGTTCAGCGTTCCGGGACGGCAGTGGTGGCGCTGTAATTACGCCCGAAGAAATCCAGGCGCAATTAAAAACCGGCGAAGCCGCTGTTGAAATAATTGAACTGAATGAATTTAAAAATGGTTTTACCGGCAACGCGAATTATATTGCAGTTGTTGTTAAACCGGATGGCTTAAAGCTGGTAAGTTTGGGCGATGATGCTGCAATAGCGAGAGCGGTTAGTGATTTCAGGGTTAAAACTATCAGCCAGAAGCCAGAGAACGAAGCATACGCTTTAACGTGGAAACCTCTTGACGAAGAACTTAAAGGAATTACTTCTATTTATTTATCGCTGGATGGAATATATCACCAGTTAAGTATTAACGCTTTGAAGGATGCCTCAGGAAAATATCTCGCCGATAGATATTCAATACAATTTGTTGGTAACACAAAAGATCTCATAAGCGTGAAGCAAAACGAACTTGCTTCTGTGAAACCGCTTTCCGCTTTTTTAATTGGTAATCCTTTGTATGGCCACAATGATGTAATCGCGCAGCTTCCCGGAACTGAAGCAGAAGTAAAGAATATAACAAAATTACTTTCAACATATAAGGTTAAAGCCACAGCCTTGTATGGTAAGGATGCTACCGAAGAGCAGGTAAAAAAAGTAAACTCGCCGGGGATTTTGCACATTGCAACGCATGGATATTTCTTAACAGACGTAAGCCAGATAGAAAGTAAGAAAGTACTTGGGGTAGATATAAACGCTGCCAAAGAAAATCCTTTGTTAAGAAGTGGCGTATTATTGGCCGGGTGTGAAAATGTTTTTGATCCTGAATACCACGCCCCACATAACAGCGAAAACGGTGTGTTAACAGCTTACGAAGCCATGAGCCTTAACCTGGACAAAACGGACCTCGTTGTATTAAGCGCCTGCGAAACGGGCCTGGGGAGCGTAAGACAGGGCGAAGGCGTGTATGGTTTACAGCGGGCATTTCTGATTGCCGGAACCAAAAGTATTATCATGAGTTTATGGAGCGTGAGTGATGAAGGCACGATGGAATTAATGACCTTGTTTTATACCAACTATGCAAAAAGCGGGAACAAACAAAAAGCGTTTAGCGATGCTATTAAACAACTCAAGGTAAAGTACAAAGAGCCTTTTTACTGGGGCGCGTTCGTAATGCTGAGCAAATAAGTTCGCGTTAATAGCTTAACCTAACATATACTGCAAGGTGATCGCTGTAACCGTTAAAATATTTATCGCCGCCAAATGTGCGGTTTGGTTTTATGAAACCGGTAGAGTGGTTTTTAAACAACACGAAATCTTTTTTTAAAATAAAAGCATCGTTTGGTTTAAAAATAAGGCCCTTGCCTTGCAAGAATGCCGTAGATAAAATGATGTTATCAAACACGTGCCATTCGTTATTATCAATATGCGTGCCTTCTCCCCGGTTTTCAAGATTGAGGAAAGGATTTAAAAGTTCGCCCCATTCTTTATCCGGTTTTGCGTTTGCCTTCAACACATTAAAAACAGATTTACTTTTGGGAGTATCGTTCAGGTCGCCCATGATAATTATCTTGGCTTCCTTATTTTGTTTTAGTAATTCGTTTACGTAATTGCGTAGAACTAAAGCGGCATGCAGTCTGCGTGGCTCGGTTTCTTTTTCACCATCGTTACGGCTCGGCCAGTGATTTACCAGTACATTCAAAACTTCGCCAGTAGCTTTAAACTTTAAGGCTACACATAAAATATTTCGTGTTTTATTATTGGGAAGCTCCGGAAAAATAGCGTCCAGCTCTTTATAAGTCACAAATTCAAAAACGTTTTTATCATAAATAAGGCCAACATTAATACCGCGCGTGTCTTTACCGGTTGAACACAAGGAAGTATAGGATTTTGACTTGAGTGAGCTGCGTGAGATAAGATCGGTTAACACCCCGTTATTTTCAATTTCACAAACACCGATAATGTCCGGCAATGCAATTCCGTTCACCGCAGAATCGATAACCTGAGCAATGCGTTTAATTTTATTCCCGTATTTTTTTTCATCCCAGTGTTTCGGAGAGCCGGGAAGATATTCTTCGTCCTGTGTTTTAGGATCATCGGTATAATCAAAAAAGTTTTCAACGTTGTAAAACATTACCGTAATATTCTTTTGTGCTGCGGTTTCCATAGATAACATGAAGAGAGAAAGAAATAATAGAAATAGTTTGTGCATTAAAATTTAATGGAGAGTTGAAACACATATTGCGTAGGCGGACGCATATCGCCGGGCCTGTTCTGGTATTCCATGTTAGTGAAATTATTTACGATAAAAGAAAATTTGTAAAATTGAAGAAAGTTAAAAGAGATCCTTGCATCATGTACCCAGAAGCTTTTTTGAAACGCTCCGAAATTTTGTTTTAGGCCTGGTAAAATATAGGTGGCGTCAATATCGTCCCAGTTAACGCCATTGGCGATATCGTTATATTCATGTAAAACGCTCTGGATAAAACGCCTGTCAATATTTTCAACTTTGCTTTGAAAACGTGCGCTGTATCCAAGGGAAATAAATTTGTAGTCGAACTGAATGTCGTTTTTAAATAAATGTTTGCTGCGGTATTTCAGGGTTTTTATTCCGGGAAGCCCCAGTGTGTCGCGTGAAGAATTAAAATTAGGATTTACCGGATCAATATATGTGTAGCCGCTCAAAACAGTAATATTCACCGGCCCTATTTTACCGGATCCGCTTACGGATGCCTCCATACCGGTAATTTTAGCGCTGCCAATATTCTGCGATTTGAATCCGGCGTATTTTCTGTCGAGATAAAAAATACCAGTAGTTCCTGTTGGATTATAAATATTAAAAACAAATTCGATCATGTTGCTGTATTCCGTGTAAAATCCTGCGACATCTAAAAATCCTTTAAACCCTTTTATCTTAAACCCTTGTTTAATTCCGAGTTCCGCACTAAAAGATCTTTCGGGCTGTAAAGAAGGATTCGGGTAAATTTGCAGCGCGCTAACTGCGGTATTGATAAATTTTTCAGCAACACTCGGGAACCTGTATCCCTGGCCAAAAGAAGCGCGAATAAAAGTGTATTCAAAGACCTGATAATTTAAACCTAAGCGCGCCACGGGCTGAAAGGGTAATTTGCCTTTTTGTTCACGCGGTAAAAGATAACCGTTTGTTTTGGCGGTATCAGTTTTGTAAAACTCTCCGCGAAGGCCAACGGATACGGTAAACCTGTTAAAGAATTTTTTATCGGCCTGAATATATCCCGCAATGTTTTTTCCGCTATGCCTTCCGTAGAGCGAGTCGCCAAGGATTTGCTGTTCCATGTACACCGCACCGGTAGTAAGGTTTAGTTTGTTTTTAAAACGCTTCTGGTACTGCAGTTCGCTATAATAAAGTTCTGCAGTGCTCCCTTGATTTTTATCATTTTTATTTTCAGTTTTAAAATAACGATTTCTCAGACTGAATTTATTATTGCCATGAAAATAAGTTATGTAAGGATCCACGTTAAACCTGTTGTTGTTGTATCGCTGGATGTTACGACCCTGCGGAATGTAAGCGGAGTCATAACTCTGCCATAGAAAGAAAAGGCCGCCGACGGTGTTCATCATATTTGTATTAACGCCTAATGCTAAACCAGGAATTCTTTTAAAATTATAACGCAGGTTGGTGTTAAACCTCTTACGGTCTTCCGTTTCCAGCATCCGGTAACCATCGTCTTTAAAAACGTGTCCGCCGATAACCAGATCCAGGTTGCCTATTTTTTGGCTATGAGAAAAATTAGCCCCGCTCTGATACTGGCTGCTGCCTTTCCACCATTTGTAAGTGTGCCTTGGCGCATCATAACTCCCGAAAAAATTTGAAAATTTAGTAACAGGCTTGTCTCTTGCGTAAGCAGTGCGCATGTTAATTACGCCATTGAGCGCGCTTGATCCGAATAAAGCCGAGGAGGCACCTTTGATCACTTCTACCTGTTCAAGATTTTCAAGGGGAAGATAGTTCCATTTAATATCCCCCGCATCGGCGCTAATCATGGGCATTTCATCCACCAGCATCAGCACGCGGCTTCCTGCGCCATAACTGAAACCGCTCCCGCCACGGATGCTGGCCTGGCCGTCGGCAACCGTAACGCCGGGCACCTGGTTCATTATGGTTTCAAGTGTGGTTGTGTTTTTATTATCAATCAGCGAGCTTTTTATTACATCCATGCTCACGGTTACTTCGCTTAGTTTCTGTTCGTATTTCCCCGCGCTAACTACTACTTCGTCAAGAGCGGTATTTCCGTCGCTCAGCTGAATGTTTAAGTTGGTTGAATCTTTTGATGAAATAACTACGCTGGCGGTATACGTTTTATATCCCGTCATGCTGCAGCTCAGGATAAATGTGCCTTCGGGTGACATTAGCCTGTAATATCCATTTGTGCCGGCAGTGGTAACTGTTTTTGGGTTGAGGCTGATCACCGCTCCAATCAATGTGTCGTTTCCATGCGTATCGGTAACATATCCGCTAACGCTGCCCACAGATGTTTGCCCATTTAGAATGCTACAAAACAAAGCAAGAACCAATATGAGTTTAACTGTAAATTTGTTCATCATGGAAATAACAGGATGACAAGATAATAAAGCAATTTTTATTCTGAAAAGTATTCGGTGAATTTAAATGAACTACCATACCAGATAGGTTTAACCCTGATAGAAGGCATTGGCGATGTTAACGCTAAAAGCCTGCTGGCCTATTGTGGCAGCTCCAAAGAAATTTTCAACCAGAAAAAGGCACACCTTTTGAAAATTCCCGGGATTGGCGAATTCCTGGCCCGTTCCATTGTAAACAGCAGGAATGTTCTCAGGCGAGCGGAAGAAGAAATTAAATTCATTCAAAAATTTAAAATAACGCCTTTGTTTTTTTCGGATGAAAATTATCCTCTTCGGCTGAAGTATTGCAGTGATAGTCCCGTATTACTTTATTACAAAGGTACCGCGGATCTAAACAAGGAAAAAATTGTAGGAGTCGTTGGAACCCGTAAACCAAGTGATTATGGCAAAGAAAAAACACAGGAGCTTATTAAGGAATTAAAAGCGAGTAACGTTATTATTTTAAGCGGACTAGCTTATGGTATTGATATATGGGCGCATAAAACTGCTCTTGAGGAAGGACTGGAAACAGTTGGGGTGCTGGCCCACGGGCTGGATCGCATTTATCCTCAGTTGCATGATAAGATCGCCAAAAAAATGCTCAACAACGGTGGCTTGCTTACTGATTTCATGAGCGGAACAAATCCCGACGCGGTTAATTTTCCAAAGCGGAACAGAATTGTTGCCGGCCTCTGCGATGCACTGGTAGTTGTTGAAAGCAAGCGTCAAGGTGGAAGTTTAATCACCGCTACCATAGCCAACAGTTATAATAAAGATGTGTTCGCTTTTCCGGGCCGGGCCGGAGATCCTTTGGCAGAAGGCTGTAACGGGTTAATAAAACAAAACAAAGCCTGCATGATCGAAAACGCAGCGGATCTTTTGTACGCGATGCAGTGGGAGGAACAGGAAAAGAAAAAGACCAGGCCCCACCAAACCGCGCTCTTATTAAACCTCAGCGAGGAAGAAAAAATAATTTTAAAGGTGTTTGAAAAAAAGGATCAGGTACAAATAGACGAATTATCCTATACAACGCAGCTTCCGGTAAGCAAAATTGCCGCTCTGCTTCTACAGATGGAATTCTCTGACCTTATTAAAAGTAAGCCCGGCAAGATGTATGAGAGGGTTTAGATTTGCCACATTATTATCACACATTTATATACATCATTTCAATTCCCAAATGATGTATCCGATTTAATGATGAATCTTATTCTGAGTAAGTAAAGCCGATGAATACTCCCGGTTCAACCGTGCAATGTTTTCAAGGGAAATGGATTTAGGGCACTCGGCTTCACAGGCACCTGTATTGGTGCAGTTTCCGAAACCTTCTTCATCCATTTGTTTTACCATGTTTAACACACGGTCTTGTCTTTCGATCTGACCTTGCGGTAATAAAGCCAGCTGCGAAACTTTTGCCGAAACAAACAACATGGCGCTGCTGTTCTTGCAAGCTGCCACACATGCGCCGCAACCGATACAAGCCGCCGCGTTAAAAGCGTCATCAGCATCGTCCTTATTAATTAAAATATTATTCGCGTCTTTTGCATTCCCGGTATTAATATTTACAAAACCACCCGCTGCAATAATGCGGTCGAAAGAAGAACGGTCTACAGCAAGATCCTTGATAACCGGAAATGCCGCACTGCGCCACGGCTCAACAACAATGGTATCGCCGTCTTTAAAACTGCGCATGTGAAGCTGACAGGTTGTAACAGCACCTTTCGGACCATGAGGCCTGCCATTAATATACATACTACAGGCTCCACAAATTCCTTCGCGGCAATCGTGGTCAAAAGCTATTGGTTCTTTGTTTTCGTTAATGAGTTGCTCGTTAACAACGTCAAACATTTCGAGAAAAGACATATCAGGCGAAATACCTTTTGCATTGTAAGTCTCAAAACGACCTTTGGTGTCTTTATTTTTTTGTTTCCAAACCTTTAGGGTGAGGTTCATATTTCCGTGGCTCATATGGCGGTAATTTTGTGAAGGTTAACTCGTTTATGCGTAATTCCTCTGCGCAAGTTTAATGTTCTCGTATTTTAATTCTTCTTTATGCAGTTCAAAATTACTGTCTGCAATATATTCCCACGCTGCTACATATGCGTAGTTGTCATCATCGCGTAATGCTTCACCGTCCGGAGTTTGAAATTCTTCGCGGAAGTGACCGCCGCAGCTTTCGTTTCGGGTTAAAGCGTCAACGCACATTAATTCGCCAAGTTCAATGAAGTCGGCAACCCTGTGTGCTTTTTCCAGTTCAGAATTTAACTCATTGGCCTCACCCGGTACACGAACATCCGACCAGAATTCTTTTTTAAGCTGTTGTATTTCGGTGATGGCGCTTTGCAAACCTTGCGCATTGCGTGCCATACCGCACTTATCCCACATTATTTTTCCTAATCGCTTGTGGAAGCTATCTACGGACTTTGTTCCCTTAATCGTTAATAATTTTGTGATCCTTTCATTTACTTCTGCTTCTGCTTTTACAAATGCTTCATGATTGGTTGGGATTGATTTGGTACGAATTTCTTCCGATAAATAATCTCCAATGGTATAAGGAATAACAAAATAACCGTCTGCTAGTCCCTGCATAAGAGCCGATGCTCCTAGCCTGTTAGCCCCATGATCACTGAAATTGGCTTCTCCCAGAGCATATAAGCCCGGAACAGTTGTCATTAAATTATAGTCAACCCAAAGTCCGCCCATGGTGTAGTGAACAGCAGGATAAATACGCATTGGTATTTCATACGGATCTTCTCCGGTAATTTGCTTGTACATGTCAAACAGGTTACCGTATTTTTCTTTCACCACATCTTTACCAAGTTTCATAATTTCTTCTTTTGAAGGATTATGAAGATTATGCTTGGTAGCTTCAATTTTTCCGTAACGTTCGGTGTTAAATGCAAAGTCAAGATACACGGCCATTTTACTTGTACCAACCCCGTAACCGGCGTCACAACGTTCTTTAGCGGCACGGCTTGCTACGTCGCGCGGCACCAGGTTTCCAAAGGCCGGGTAACGACGCTCTAAATAATAATCTCTTTCATCTTCAGGAATATCCGAAGGCTTTCGGTTATCTCCCTGTTTTTTTGGAACCCAGATCCTTCCGTCATTTCTTAAGGATTCCGACATTAACGTCAGTTTCGATTGATGATCTCCCGATACCGGAATACAGGTTGGATGAATTTGCGTATAGCAAGGATTTCCGAAGAACGCACCTTTTTTATGCGCCTTCCAGGCAGCGGTAACGTTGCTTCCCATGGCATTGGTAGATAAATAAAACACATTACCATAACCTCCTGTGCATAATAAAACAGCATGTCCAAAATGTCTTTCCAGTTTACCGGTAACTAGGTCACGTGCAATAATACCGCGGCATTTTCCATCAATGTTCACCACGTCCATCATATCATGGCGGGCTAATAATGTAACGGCACCCATTCCTACCTGGCGTTGCAACGCACTGTAGGCTCCAAGTAATAGTTGCTGCCCGGTTTGACCCGCAGCGTAAAATGTACGCTGAACCTGTGTACCTCCAAATGAGCGGTTACTTAATGTTCCGCCATATTCGCGCGCAAAGGGAACACCCTGCGCAACACACTGATCAATAATATTTCCCGATACTTCGGCAAGGCGGTGAACGTTAGCTTCGCGTGCGCGGTAATCTCCGCCCTTAATGGTATCATAAAATAAACGATAAACGCTGTCTCCGTCATTCTGGTAATTTTTTGCAGCATTCACTCCTCCCTGCGCTGCGATACTATGCGCGCGGCGTGGCGAATCCTGGAAACACAAAGCTTTCACCTTGTAGCCCATTTCAGCAAGGGTAGCAGCTGCGGAAGCTCCCGCCAAACCGGTTCCTACCACAATTACCTCGAGACTCCGCTTGTTGGCAGGATTCACAAGATGAACAGTGGAACGGTATTTGGTCCACTTGCTTTCAAGTGTTCCTTCAGGAATCTTAGCGTTTAATTTTGAAGAAGAAGCCATAATTATGTTTTACAGTTTTTTAATTTACAATTTACTTAATGATGCCGAAGTGCATTACCAGAGGCATAGAAGCAAAAATTAAAGGAATGAGAATGGCAAAGGCCACGCCGGTAGTTTTAATGATGGGCGTATACTTTTTGTGATTAAGTCCTAAACTCTGGAAGGCAGATTGAAAGCCATGAAGCAGGTGATAAGCCAGTGAAATCATGGATGCACAATAAATGGCAACAATGAGTGGGTTTTCGAACACTTCCATCATTTCCTGGAAAATGGTTTCTTCTCCGCTGGTGATGTGATCGGTAAAGCGGCTAACCACCCAGAAATGTTTGAGGTGAATGATCAGGAACATTAAAATGAGTGTGCCAAGAAGCCCCATCCATCGGCTGTACCAGGTACTGTTGGCTCCGCCGTTAACTACTGCGTATCCTGTAGGACGAGCCTTGCGGTTGTCAATGGTTAATTTCAGCGCTAAAAAAATGTGCGCGAAAATGCCAATGAACAATACGATCTCCATGGTGCGGATAAGCCAGTTGGTTCCCATGAACTCGGCCCCCTTGTTAAAGGTTTCGCCCCCGTCATTAAAAAAAATGAGGGAGTTAATAAAACAATGAACCAGTAAAAAGGTAATGAGAAATAATCCTGTTATTCCCATTAATATTTTTTTACCGATTGAAGAAGATGCAAATCCTGGTTTACTCATAATGCCTTTGAATTAATTCTTAAAATTCAATAGCAAATGTATTAACCAAAACATACACAACCAAGTTTTAAAAGAAATGTTTTACAGTAGAAAGGCCATTAAATCAACAATTCCGGCCCAGGCTATTTAGAATAGATTTAAATACTGAAGCTTTTCACGACCTCCCATTTTGTTTCGAGTTTTAAAAGCTGAATAGAATTCACGTTCATCGTTCCTGAAAACTGACCCGATTTAAATTCCTCCCACAAGTTATAGAACAGAGGTTTTTTAAGATCGCGGTTGGCAATTGTAATGTGCGGGTGAAACCCTCGGAGGTCTTCCGCTTCGTTATACAGCTTAAGTCTGTTGCATGCAAAATGCATGAGGTTTTTGTGCAGGAGGAAGAGCTGCTCATTCTTGTGCAGGTCGATGTATATAACACGCGGCTCAAAGCAATTAAAGTTATGAAGTTCAAGAGAAAACTGTTCTCCGAATTTAAACTCCGAAAGAGCATCGATTAAAACAGCTTCCTTTTCTTCTTTCCACTGAAAAGGCCTGTGAAGCGTAATGTGCGCAGGGCTTCGCAAAGCCCCTTTCAGTCCGTATCGGAAGAAGAGATCGTGCTTTAGCTGCTCTGCTTTTTCAAACAGTTCCCCGGTTAAAACAATTGCTATAAAGTATTTATTGTACATGCATTTATGAGGCACAAACATCAGTATTTTATGTTAATTTTGTGTGTTTGTAATCTCATTTTATGCAAATTATTATTCCTATGGCGGGTAAAGGCAAACGCATGCGCCCGCACACTCTTACCACTGCCAAACCGCTCATTCCGGTGGCCGGAAAACCGGTAGTGCAGCGACTTGTAGAAGACATTACAAAAGTATGCGGTCAAAAAGTAAATGAAATTGCATTTATCATAGCTCCTGATTTTGGCGCTGAGGTTGAAAAAGACCTTATCAAAGTGGCCGAAAGTCAGGGTGCAAAAGGAACTATCTATTATCAGAAAGAAGCACTCGGGACCGCTCACGCCATTATGTGCGCCAAAGACGCTATTAAGGGTAAAACGGTTGTTGCCTTTGCCGATACGCTCTTTAAGGCTGATTTTGTGATGGATACCGAGCAGGAAGGGGTAATATGGGTTCAAAAAATTGACGATCCGCGCCAGTTTGGTGTGGTAAAGCTGAACAGCGAAGGCGCGATAACTGATTTTGTAGAAAAGCCGGCAACGTTTATTAGTGATCTGGCCATTATAGGAATTTATTATTTTAAAGATGGCGATTTTTTAAAAAGTGAATTGCAATATTTACTTGATAATAAAATCACCGAAAAGGGAGAATACCAGCTTACCAATGCCCTCGAAAACATGAAGGCAAAAGGCGTGAAGTTTAAACCGGGACAGGTAACCGAATGGCTGGACTGCGGCAATAAGGACGCCACTGTTCATACCAATCAACGGATTCTGGAATTTGATAAGGGGAAGCCACACTTAAAAGGGAAGAACATTCAAAATAATAATGGCATAATTATTGAGCCCTGTTTTATTGGCGATAATGTGGAGATCAATAATTCCATTATTGGGCCGCATGTGAGCATTGGCGCAAACAGCAAAATAGATAACAGCATTATTAAAAATTCGATTCTTCAAAAAGAAACTAAAACCACGAATACCTACATACATAACAGCATGCTGGGCATTGGTTCGGAGGTAAAAGGCAAAGGGTTCGATTTAAGCATCAGCGATTACACACAGGTTGTTGGTTAAAAACTGCACACATATTTTTTTTAAGCTAGCACTTCTTTACCTGTGTTTGTTTTCTTCCTGCAAAATAAAAAAGGAATCGCACACCTCTGACAAAAGCGCAGACGTTAACCAGCGCATCAGCACCAACGGAGATGAAATTACGTTTGGCATTAAGTATGTAAACGGCTGTGCAGCCCGAATGAAGGGTAACCTGGATGAGGCCCTCAAATTATTTACCGAGTGTAAAAAGATCGATCCTTCCAGCGCGCCTGTTAAATATGAATTGGCAACCATCTATAAAATGCTCGGGGTTAACGACCAGGCATTACTGAATGCAAAGGGAGCGGCGGCGGCTGACCCTAAGAATGAATGGTATCAGCTTTTGCTCATTGATTGTTATAATGTTTTAAAACAATACAGCCAGTCGTTGAAGCTCCGCGAAAACCTGGTTAGAAATTTTCCGTTGCGCAACGAATTCAAAGAAGATCTTGCCATACAGTATAACATTATGGG
>JACDDR010000004.1:0-44264 GCA_013816895.1 Bacteroidota bacterium | reverse complement strand
ACTTTGATAAATCACTTAAAATTTACGAAGCACTCGAAAAGCAATATGGCATTAACGAACAGATCATCCTGAACAAAACCCGACTTTTTAAAAATGAAAAGCGATACAGGGATGCGGAAACAGAATTATTACGGTTGTCGGCCTCTAACCCGCTTGAGCCCCGTTTTTATTCCTATCTCGCAGATTTTTACATTGAGCAGAATGAACTTGAAAAAGCGCGCGCCATGTACGATAAAATACTGGTGATTGAACCTAACAACCCTGTTGTGAACCTGGCGCTGCATGATTATTACAGCGGGCAGGGGAAGATGGAAGAAGCCTTCGAATACCTGAAAAAAGCCTTTGAAAATCCGGACCTTGATGTAATTACCAAGGAAAGCATACTCATTTCGTTTTATAAGAAAGCAGATATCCAGGCTTATCATGATAATGGATACGAGCTGGCTAAAATCATGATAAAAGTGCACCCGGGCGCTCCCGAAGCCAACTCGCTTTATGCCGACTACCTTGTCATGAATAAAAAATTTAAAGAGGCTGCAGAGTATTATGGTAAGGCTGCGGCCAGTGAAAAAGGAAATTACAGAACCTGGGAACAACTCATAAAAGTGGATTATGAATTGTCGCGCTACGATTCGCTGGAGAAGCACAGTGCAAAAGCGATGGAATTTTTTCCAAGTCAGCCCTCGGTTTATTTTTACAACGGGCTTGCAAACATCCAGCTTAAAAAATATTCAAAGGCCGCTCAGGCATTAAAGGATGGGCTTGAGTTCGTGGTAGATAATAAATCACAAATGCTTGATTTTTATTCTGCGTTGGGCGATGCCTACAACTATACAAAAGAATATGAAAAATCAGATAAGGCTTACGAAGATGCTTTAAAGATTGATTCCGATAATACTTTTGTGCTTAACCAATATTCTTATTTTTTATCGCTGCGGAAAGAAAATCTGGAAAAGGCAGAAAAACTTTCTAAAAAATCAAATGAACTGCAGCCGGGTAACCGCAAATACATGGATACTTATGGATGGATCCTTTTCCAGGAAAAAAAGTACGCCGAGGCGGAAGAATGGCTTGGCAACGCATCGCGGATGGGGAAAGACGCTAATATCCTGGAGCATTACGGCGATGTACTGTATAAACTCAATAAAGTAAATGAAGCGGTTAAACAATGGGAAAATGCAAAAGCAGCAGGCGGCAGCTCCGAAGCGCTTCTTAAAAAAATAAAAGAAAAAAAACTGGATGGTTAAGATTTTCAATTCACATATAAAAATGTTTTTCACTTTTTTGATCGTGCTCTCGGTATTAACTGCATGCAAGCACAAGAAAAAAATGCAGAAAACTGAAAATAATGTGTTGAACCCTGTCGGGGCGGATACCCTGAGTGGCAGGTGCCGCCTGGATTATAAAAACTCCAAGGCACTTACCAAATACATTCACGAAAACGAATTTAATTTTACCTGGATCGCTGCCAAGGCAAATGTAGAATCCACCATCGATGGCAAAGATGAAAATTTTGATATCCGTTTGAAAATAAGGAAAGACAGCGCCATTTTAATCTCCATTCAATATCTTCTTGGCTTGCAGGTGGCCAAGGTATTGATTACAAAAGATTCGGTGAAATTTGTAGACTATATTCACAAAAACTATTTCGTTGGCGATTTCAACTACATTAACGACCTTTTAAATGCTGATCTGGATTACGATGTGCTTCAGGCGGTGTTGTTTGGTAACAGTGCTGAGTTCCACGATGAAGAAAATAAGTTAAAACCTGTAACCGACAGACAGAATTGCCATTATCTTCTTAGTACCGAACGTAAACGAAGGTTAAGAAAGATCAAACAGGGCGATAGCGACCTGAAGAAAGCGCTTCAAACGATTACGTTAAACCCCGATAATTTCAAGATCATAAAGAATGAATTTATTGATCCTTCCACGAACCGCAGTTTCACGGCCGATTACCGTAATTTTACCCAAAAGGACAGTGTTTATGCACCATACCTTGTTGATATTGATATACAGGCTGAGAAGAAAGCAAGGGTTAAAATTGAGTATGTTCGTATTGAGAAAAACACCCCTCAAAAACTGGATTTAAACATACCGGCAAAATATGACCTTATGCAAATACAAAAAAAACCTAAGTAAAGTACTTGTACTCCTGCTTTGCTTTTTTGCATTCAACAATACCGTTTTCAGCCAGTCGTCCAGCAAATCAAAAAAAGATCTCGAAAACAAAAAGAAACGGATCACCGAGGAGATCAACGAAATTAATTCCATGTTAAATGAAACAAAAGCTAACAAACGTTCATCGTTAGGGGCTCTTGTAAACATTAACATGAAACTGGAAAAACGCCAGGATCTTATCAATACCATTAACGCTGAGCTCAGTGAATTAAACAAAGAGATCAAGACGAATGAAAATAAGTCGAAGATTTTAAAAAGCAATCTCGAAAAACTTAAAGGTGATTATGCGCGCATGATTTTATTTGCGCAGCGCAACCAGGATTCTTACGGCAAGCTGATGTTTGTGTTTGCTTCCTCCAGCTTTAACCAGGCTTATTCCCGCTTAAAATATTTCCAGCAATATTCCGATTTCAGAAAAAAGCAGGCGGGAGAAATTATAAATACACAGGGATTATTGCTGGCCAATTTAAACGAACTGAAAAGTCAGCGTCACGAAAAAAACGTTTTGCTCGGAACAGAAGAAGTTGAAAAACAAAGCCTCAGTAAAGAAAAAACAGAGCATGAGCAAGTACTAACGGAGTTACAGCAAAAAGAAAAACAGTTAAAATCTGAACTTGAAAAAAAGAAACAGGAAACAGTGCAGTTACAAATGGCTATTAAAAAGTTAATTGCCGACGAAATAAAAAAGAAAATGGAAGAGGCGCGGGCCAAAGCGGAGGCAGACGCTATTGCGTCAAAGAAGGCTAAAGAAGCAAAGGAAAAAAAGTTGAAGGAAAATACCAAAAAAACAAAAACGCCTCCTGATAACAACAATACGAATACAAACATCACAAAAACAAAAGTAGACGCTGTTGTAATTCCTGAAATGAGCGAGGAAGCTGAAGCGTTGAGTGCAGATTTCGCGAACAACCGCGGAAAGTTACCATGGCCCGTTGGAAAGGGTATTATTTGTGAAACATACGGAGAGCACGAGCATCCTGCGATTAAAGGCTTTATGATCTCCAATAACGGGGTTGAAATATGTGCTAACAAGGGAACTATGGTCCGCGCGGTGTTTGAAGGTGAGGTAACAGGCATTGCGGTTGCCCCTACAGGCGGTAAATTAGTAATCATTAAACACGGAGAGTATTTCAGTGTTTACAGCAACCTTGATGAGGTGCATGTAAAGAAGGGACAGAAAATTACAGTAAAGCAAATTATCGGAAACGTTTTGTATAACGAAGAAGACGGAAAAAACTCGATCAATTTCCAGATCTGGAAAGGCCAAAAGACAATGGACCCGAGCGGCTGGCTGTTCAGGGCTAACGGATAAAGATTACTGCCCATTTTTCTTTTTTCAATTTAAATGCGTAAACTTATATTGATAATTTGTAGTTAGATCCTGCATAATTAGATTCAGAATAAAATGAAAACGGTATTGCCATATAAATTTTACCGTACATTAATTCTGATTGTACTCTTTATTCCTCTTTCATCCCTTTATTCTCAAAAAAATAAAAAAGATGCTCTGTTCAAGGCTTTAAGAACGCAGACGTCCGACACAGGCAAGGTGAAAGCACTTAATGATCTGGCCTGGGAACTTAAAACGAATAATGTGGATACGGCTATTATTATCAGCAGTCAGGCGCTTGCACTGGCCGAAAATTTAAAATGGGAAAAAGGAATAGCTACTTCTAAACGCGGACTTGGAGTGTGTAATCGTTTAAAAGGAAATTATGCTGAAGCACTGAATTATCTTTTAAGCGCGCTCGAAACCTACACTAAAATAAAAGATAAAAGTGGTATTTCTGCAATCCTTGGTAATATTGGCATTGTATACAAGAATCAAAGCGATTATCCGAAAGCTCTTGAATACTATTTCAAAGCCCTTAAAATGGCGGAGGAATTAAAAGACAAAGAAGAGGTAGCAAGACATCTTGCAAACATTGGTCTTGCTTTTTTAAATCAGGGTAATTTTGATAAAGCCCGTGAATATAGTTTGAAGGCGTTAAAAATGTATGAAGCGATGGGCGATAATGAAGGAATTGAAAGGTGTTATGGCGGCATCGGCAATGTATTCGCTCAGGAAGGGTCACTGGCGATGGAAAAAGGAAATGTGAGCCTTGCCATGGAGGGAAAATTTCCGAAGGCATTGGAGTACTATTCTAAGGGATTGAAAATGCAGGAAGTACTAAACAATAAAAGTGCTATTGCTTTGTATTTAAGCAATACGGCGATCATATATAAATCACAAGCTCTGGCCGAAAAGAACCCCGTTAAAAAAACAGAACTATTTAATAATGCGCTTGATAATAATTTCAAAGCTTTAAAACTCAATGAAGAAATACACAATAAAATAGCTATAGGAAATAATTTCAACAACATTGGCGTAATTTACCTGGAAAGCGCGGAGCGATCTCCTTTGGGGAACAGCAAATTAAAAAAGGCCGAGGAATATTTACTTAAAGGGCTTGCTATTCATACAAAGATCGGCGCTTTAAATTTTATAAAAATAGCCGAACATCATTTGAGTGTATTGTACTCAAAAATGAACAAGCATCAACTTGCTTTTGAACATATAAAGAAATATATTAATGTGAGAGATTCGCTTTTTAATACTGAAAACAGAAAGAAAAGCATGCGTGCCGAAATGAATTTTGAATTTGAAAAAAAGGAAGCGATCGCGAGATTAGAGCATGAAAAAAAGGAGGCCGTTGCAAAAGCGAAACAGGAAAAAGAGAAACAACAACATAAGATAATTTTGATTTCTGTTTTAGCGTGTTTGGGGCTTATGATAGGGTTCGCTATTATCCTGTTAAGAGCGTATACTCAAAAGAAAAAATCAAACCATGTCATTACATTGCAAAAACTTGAAGTGGAAAAGCAAAAAGAAATGGTTGAGCAAAAACAAAAAGAAATCCTGGATTCCATTCATTATGCGAAAAGAATACAATCCGCTTTATTAACCAGTGAAACGTATATTAATAGAAACCTGCAACGCCAATTGAAAGGCTAGTGATGAGTGTGAGAATAAAATATTGTTGGATATTGGTTTTTGTTTTAATTAACGTGACGTGCAGTTTGTTTTCCCAAAATTCAAAGATCGATTCATTAAAAAAAATTCTCCGATCCGATAAGGAAGATACGATCAAGACTAAACATCTCGATGTTTTGGCTAGAGAATTAGATGTTGCGGGAGATTTTGAGAATGCTGTGGCGTATTGCAATCTCGAAAAACAACTTTCAATATCCCTTAATTTCAAAAAAGGAATTGCGAACGCCTTCAACACCTTGGGAAATATAAATTATCACCAGGGAAATTACCCGGAAGCCCTGCAAAATCATTTTTCTTCGCTCGAAATACAAGAACAGAGAAGTAATAAAAAAGGCGTCGCGTCTTCACTTGGCAATATTGCAGCAGTTTATTGTAAACAGGGAGATTACAGTAAAGCCCTGCAATACAATATGCGTATGTTAAAAATAGTCAGAGAGTTAAATAATAAGAATCTTCTGTCGGGTGTTATCGGAAACATAGGCAATGTATATAAACTTCAGGGCAATTTAGACAAGGCAATGGATTATTATTTGATGGCTTTAAAATTAAATGAAGAGTTAAATAATAAAAACAACAGCGCAGCCTGGCTCGGCAATATTGGCGCCTTATATTATGAGAAGGCAGTATATTTAAAAGCTAACTCTTTAGAACGCGATAGTTTATTTAAGAAAGTAATCGATTATTATTTCAGGTATCTGAAAATGGCAGAAGAACTTCAAAACTTAAATTACATGACTATTGCTTATGGTAACATTGGGAAGTTGTATTATGACGTTCCAGAGCTGGCGGCTCCTCCGGGAGAAAAAAGAAAGGGATTGGAGTTGGCGGAGTTTTATCTGCAAAAGGCTTTAACTCTTTCACGCGAAATGAAAGCCTTCGACGTGATTAAGGATCAGGAACAATTTCTAAGCGAACTCTATACAAAGAAAGGGGATTGGAAACAGGCTAAAGAACATTATATAAAGTATATTGAGGCAAAGGATTTTATTTTCAGCGAGGATAATAAGAAGAAAAGTATGAGAACCGAAATGGATTACGAGTTTGAAAAGAAAAAAGCGGTGGTTGCGGCGGAACAGGAAAAAAAAGATGCCGTAAGTAGGGCAGAACGCGATAAAGAAAAACAAAACAGGAAGATCATTCTGGCGGCGGTACTCTGTGGATTATTTTTAGTGCTTGTGTTTTCGGCATTTGTTTTACGCGGCTTCAGGCAGAAGAAAAAAATAAACGAATTGATTAAACTTCAAAAGAAAGAAGTTGAAAGACAAAAAGAAATGGTAGAACAAAAACAAAAAGAAATTCTGGATTCTATACGCTATGCGAAGCGGATCCAAAGTGCCCTGCTGACCAGCGAAAAATACATTAGCAGAAACCTGACCCGGTTAGGATAAAAATTGAATTTGTAGTCCGTATTCAAACAAAAAACCCCGGCATTTCTGTCGGGGTTTTAGTTTTAATTATTCTTAAAGAACTCGTCGTAACTTAATTCTTTTGTTTGCAGTGTGCATTTTTCTTTGATGAGATTAAGCACTTTTTTACTGAAAAGATTTTCAAATATTTTCTGAGCTTCTTTTTCTTTGCTTAAAAGGTCTTTAGCAATTTTTTCTATATCCTCGTCCTGCGCAGCCTGCCCATAACGCGCGTATTCGCCGCGGATGAACATTTTGGCCTCTTCTTTTGCTTCCTCAGGCTCAACTTTTATTTCATTGTCCTTAATGATCTTGTTTTCAATTAAACGCCATTGCATTGCTTTGGAATAGTTTGGATAATCTTTTTCAAGTTCTTCCTGAGTTACGGGCTTTTCGTTAACCGCCATTAACCAGCGCTTTAAAAATTCGTCCGGTAACTGAAGATTTAATTTATCTACCAGTTGTTTTTCTACTTCTGTTTTCAAAAAGCGTTCTGAATCCGCATTAAACATTAAAGCAAGCTCCTCCTTTATTTTAGTCCTGAACTCTTCTTCAGTTGTAACCTTTCCTTCGCCGTAAACTTTATCAAATAACTCCTGGTTAAGGTCAGCATCTTCAAGGCGGGCAATGTTTTTAACCGTTAGTTGAAGGTTACAGTGAACTTGCTCAGCCGCTTCTTTATCCATACCAAGCGACACGCTTTTATCAAGAGCGGTATCATAAAGCTCGTCTATATTTACTATGATCTTATCTTCTTTTTTAGCGCCAAGAATTTTTGCTTTACCACTTTCATTCTTTATGCGCTCTGCGCTTACGCTTGTGCTTTTGTAAATTCCACCTGCTTTAATATCGCCGTTTTCGTCCAGTTCATTAATGTCAACAAACACAACATCTTTTTCTCCTGCTATCTCAGGGTTAACCGGCTTGCCATAATTGCGGCGAACATCCTTTACATATTTCTCAACCAGATCTTCATCCACTTTTACCGTTTTAAAAGTAAAGGTGTGTTTGCTGTCGAGGTTAACATTAAATTGTGGTGCAAGACCTATCTGGTAAATAAATTCAAATTCTTTTTGTTTTTCGAAGTCAACAGAAGCCTGGTCTTTAGGAAGCGGATTGCCTAAAATATCAATTTTATTTTCTTCAATGTATTTATAGATAGCGTCGTTCAACAATTTGTTGATTTCGTCTGCCATTATCTTAGTACCATATTGTTTTTTAATAAGTCCGTTTGGAATTTTTCCTGGCCTGAATCCTGGCATCGAGGCCTGACGCTGAACTTTTTTAATTGCTTCGTTTACGCGTTCTTCGTAATCAGCGGGCGTAACATTAATCTTAATTTCGGCATTCAAGCTGTCAATATCGTGCTTGGTAATATTCATGTTCATTTTTTGTTTTTTTATTTTATAATACGGGAACAGCCCGGGGGGCCAGCTATTGCCATTTTTAGAGGGGCAAAAATAAGAAAATTTTAGCGATTAATGGGTATTTTAACGCTTTGAAAGCGAGAAATTAACAATCTCTTAAAGGAATACGCAGGAAAAAGAGCAAGTGAATTCCTCACCTGCTTCAAGAGCTAAAATGCCTTTCTTCTCATCTATCTTTTGAGTAGAGCCTACTCCGTCCGCTACACCGTACCAGGGCTCCAGACAAACAAACCGATCGCCTCCTTTTTTAGACCAGATTCCAAAAAAAGGCCAGTCTTTACACTCCATAATTACAGCATGAGCCGCGGTTTTAGATCGCAGGGTAATTTTGGAGATTTGTTTGTTCTCAAATACAAGAGCGTCTTCATCAAAAAGGCGAGTCGTTAAGGGAAGTGTATGATTATTTAAATGCAACTGTTTTTTTTCATCTGACAACAGCCCATCGCGTAACAGCGTTTGTTCAAATGAATCACTTTCAAACTGAAGCGCATAATCTTCAAATTTTTCTCCGTGCAATAATGGACAATTAAAGGCAGGGTGGGCACCTACAGAAAAGAACATTTTTTCCTTCGAGTCATTTTTAACGTGATAGCTTGTAAGAAGTGCGTTTCCCTCTAAAGTGTATGAAATTTCGAAGATAAAATCGAAAGGGAATTTTTGCTTTGTTTCGACAGTGGGTTTTAGCTGATAGGTGCAGGAATATTCATTGGAGGAAATTAATTCAAAGTCCATATCTCTGGCAAAGCCGTGCTGAAGCAGTTCGTATTTTTGTTCTTTGTAGTAAAGGCAATTATCTTTCAGTTTCCCGACAATGGGGAATAAAATAGGTGCGTGGCGGGCCCATACCGAAGGATCAGCCTGCCATAAATATTCGATACCGTTGTTATTTTTGATACTGGAGAGTTCTGCGCCTTTTCGGTTTATAAGAACACTTAAGGAAGCGGATGTGAGTTGTACCTGCATAACCGTGTTATAAAAAAATAATGCCCGGTACGAGTGCCGCTTTTTTATAGACTTCGATTACCTCATCAACATTCATTACCACTTGTTTGGCGGTAATGCTGGTGTATTTGCCCGTGCCGCTTTCCTTGGTATGAAGATCGGCCTCCGGCTCAAATAAATTTTCAACAAGAGCAATTTTGCGGTTGTTACTTTCCACGATGAACTTGAACATGTATACGCTGGGAAAGCTTGTTGTTTCTATTAATTTTTGTTTAAAGTTCTCCAGTTCTTCCGGCGTCATGTGCTTTCAAAATAGTGGTTATAAATCAATACGACTCCAAAGATAATCAATAAAACTCCGGTGATAATGTTTACGTTGTGCATTATTTTATCGGTAAGAATTTTTTTGAGCTTGCCCGCCACGCTAACTTTAGCGAGTTCAACCAGCAGGGTTAATCCCAATGTGATTCCAAAATAAATAATCATGCTTACCATCGAATAGTGCAGCGTTTTGCTTACCGCTGTTACGTTGCCCAGCCAGATAAGCCATACTGCCGGATTCAGAATATTTAAAAAGAAACCTTTTAAAAGCATTGCTCTTGCAGAGGGCACATAAATATCAACTTCCTCATCCTTTTTTGAAACCGGCGCCTTTTTAAAATACAAAGCCCCAAAAACAATAAGCAGAATCCCGGCAATGATGCCCATGAACCGCTGGCTTTTTTCATCGGTAATAAAATTGGTGGCGCCGTAATGCACCAGCACAATAATTAAAAGACAAAGAACAAAATCACTTAACACTACGCCCGTAGCCAGTATGGAGCCTGATTTATAGCCATGCTTGATGCCCGCGTTGATCAAGGCAAAAAAAGCCGGACCGAATGAAAATGTTAGGAATATAACAATAACAAGTGTTTGAGATATCAGGCTTAATATCAAATTTTTATTTTTTATAGTTATCCAAAAATGCAAGCCAGTCGGTAAGTTGTTTTCCCTTCATCACGCGCGGAAATTTGCTTTGACCCCCAAGCTTGTTTTTACTGGCCAGGAAGTCAATAAAAGCCTGGTTGGGCAGTACGGTAACAAGCACATCTTTTAATGCGTGTTTTCTTTCGGTAATATAATCGTCATTCAGTTCTTTTAAATGCGTGTCTATTTTTGTAATAAGCATTTTATCGTCCACCGGTTTATCCACGCCAACATACCAGTGATGGGCAAACATTCCCTGGTAAGGTATGCCGGTAACACAGTATTCGTTGATTGCAATATCCATTTCTTCGCCGGTAAGCTTCACTGCGCGGTTCATATTGTCAACGCTTAAATGTTCGCCGCAAAGACTTAAAAAATGTTTGGTGCGACCGGTTACAATTACTTCACAACGTTTTAAATCGGTAAACTTTATGGTGTCGCCAATAAGGTATCGCCAGGCTCCGGCACAATTGGTAATCAAAAGGGCGTAGTCTTTATCCAGTTCCACTTCAGTTATGGTTAATGCTTTTGCGTTTGCTTTCACATTTCCATCAGCATCAAAATTATCTTCGTTAAAAGGAATGAATTCAAAGAACATTTTATTGTCCGTAAGAAGCTTCATGGCCTGTTGCGAATTCGGTCTTTCCTGGTAAGCAATAAATCCTTCGGAGGCCATGTAAGTATCGAGATAAATCAATGGCTTACTGCAAAGCGCGTCAATACTTGTTTTATAGGGATGAATGGCCACTCCTCCATGAACAAAAACGGTGAGGTTAGGCCACACATCATGAATGGTGTTTACGTTATAATGTTTAATAATACGTTCAAACAAAATCTGGATCCAGGCAGGTACGCCGCAAATAAATCCTACGTTCCAGCTCTTCGCGTTGTTTACGATATCCTGCAGTTTATCTTCCCAAACGGTTTGTGAGCGGATATCAGGCCCCGGCAAAGTAAAGTTCTGAAACCAGCGCGGTTGTGTGCCTGTGGTAATTCCGCTGAGGTCGCCGCTAAAAAAAGTTCCGTTGTAATTTAAATTGGTACTTCCGCCAACAAACAGAATTTCTGTTTCAAATTGTTCTTTGGTAAAATTAAAATGCCTCGTAGATAAAATCTGTCTGAATGTTCCTTTCTGAATAGCCTTGATCATATCCTTTGTAACCGGAATATGTTTACTGGCAGCCTCGGATGTTCCGCTGCTTAACGCGAAGTATTTTATTTTACCCGGCCAGCAGATGTTTTTTTCACCTTGCAGAGCACGGTACCACCATCCATCGAAAATGCTTTGATAATCGTGCATGGGAACAGCATTCTGAAAAATTTTGATAGGATCTTCAAGTAAAACCAATTCATGGAAAAGATATTTTTTTCCGAATTCGGTAAATTGTGCTTTAAGCAAAAGCTTGCGTAACTGACGGATCTGTTGTTTATAAGCGTTCCGCCGGGCAGGAATTTTACTTCTTACCGAGATCACCTGTTTTATGATGGAACCTATAATGGCCATTCTTATTTAGTTTTTGTGTGATTTAGTTTTTGAATTTTAGATTTTAAAAAAAGCATTCTAAAATTCTTTCACTCTAAAATTCAACAATTACTTTATGTACCTGAAATCCTGGTTGTTTTTAATAGTTTTTAATGTAGCGTAAATCAGCTTAATTACTTCTTCCACATCTTGTTTATTAACGCTCTCCACGGTTGTATGCATATAACGCAGCGGAAGGGAAATAAGCGCGGAGGCAATACCTTCCATCGAATACGCGAAGGCATCAGTATCGGTTCCCGTGGCTCTTGCTGCTGCCAAACGCTGAAACGGAATCTTTTCTTTATTGGCAGCATCAATGATCAGCTTAAGCAAATTGTTCTGAACGGCCGGCGCGTAACTGAGCACCGGACCTTTACCGCAACTGAGATCACCACTTGCAATTTTGTTCATCATGGGTGTTTGTGTATCGTGGCATACATCTGTTATAATCGCAACATTTGGTTTTATCCTTCGTGCAATCATCTCTGCCCCGTGTAACCCTACTTCTTCCTGAACTGCGTTAACAATATATAAACCAAAAGGTAATTTATCTTTTCTTTCTTTTAGCAAACGTGCTACTTCCGCGATCATGAAGCCGCCAATCCTGTTATCCAGGGCTCTTCCCGTGTAGTAGCGGTTATTGAGTTCCATCAGTTCGTCTTCATACGTTACCACACAACCTACGTGAACACCGAGGTCTGCAACTTCCTTTTCGTTTTTGCAGCCCAGGTCAAGGAAAATATTTTTTAAGGTTGGAGTTTCCTCGCGGCCCGGCTCGCGTACATGAATGGCGGGCCATCCGAATACGGCCTTTACAATTCCTTTATCGGTATGAATGTTTACACGCTTTGACGGCGCAATCTGGTGATCACTTCCGCCATTGCGGCATAAATAAATAAACCCGTCTTTGGTAATGTAATGTATAAACCAGCTGATCTCGTCGGCATGCGCCTCTATCACTACTTTATAGGGAGCTTTCGGATTAATAACGCCTACAGCCGTTCCATAGGTATCTACAAAATGTTCATCAATGTAAGGCTTAAGGTAATTGAGCCATATTTTTTGTCCGCTGCTTTCAAAACCCGTAGGTGATGTATTGTTAAGGTATTCGTATAAAAACTTAGTAGAACCGGAGTTTAAAATAGATTTTTGTTTGTTTTTAGCCATATAATAGAATTTATCCAGCTTAAATTAACACAAAAAAAACGGAAATTAAAAGATAAAATGCTGGAATTACGATAGAATAGAAAATCCAGTGTGGCACGTTTTTTAAGCGCAGTTCTTTATGAACACTTTGTTTCCAATCGAGCCTGATTTCCCACCGGGCTTTAGCTATACCGAAAATTTTATTACAGAAAACGAAGAGTTAAAATTACTTGAAGTTATCCGTTCTCTTTCCCTCCAGACTTTTATTTTCAGAGGTTATGAAGCTAAACGAAAGGTAGCAAGTTATGGCTATGATTATCATTTTGATAACCGCAGCATTTCAAAAGGAAAACCTATACCACCTGGATTTAATTTTCTTTTAGAAAAAATTGCTTCCACTTTAAATATTGATGAGCATGAATTTACCGAGCTGTTGGTTACTGAATATCCCGAAGGCTCCGTGATTAACTGGCACCGCGACGCGCCACCCTTCAAACTCATAGCGGGAATTTCTTTATTGGCAGATTGCAAATTTAAACTCAGGCCATACGATAAAGTAATACAGACCAGAGAATCCATCCTTTCATTTCCTGTGAAACGCCGGTCATTATACGTTATGCAAAATGAAGCGCGTGAAGACTGGGAGCACTCCATTGATAAAATGAAACAGGTAAGATATTCTGTTACCTTAAGAACTTTAAAAATTAAGGATTAGAAAAGAAAATATCTATATTTACTTGTAATACTTAATACTCCCATGAAAACAGTTCTATCTTTTCTTATTTTCTTAGCATTCTCTTTTCAGTTATCTGCCCAGGAAAAGCCTGTTACGCAAACCATGACAATTGAAGGCCTTTATCAAGGAAAAAATATTTTTGTAAAAAATCCTTATGGACCTGATGGAATTGGTTTTTGTGTTACCGGTGTAAAAGTAAATGGCCAGATAACCACCGATAAAATAAACGCTGATATTTTCCAGGTGGATCTAAGTTTGTTCAAGTTGAAGGTGCATGAGAATGTAAAAATTGAAATGTATTATAAAACCGGCAGCAAGTTAACCATCCCAACATTGATCAATCCTGGCGCGCTTATTAATCCTAAGAGCATTGTAAAAAACGAAGAAACATCTTTATCGATTGAGGGTGTTTTCAGGTGGCAGAATGTATTTATATGTAATCCCATGTTGCCAAATGGTAAAGGCTGTTCTGTAAGCGAAGTTCTTGTAAATGGCACTCCAATCACAACAAATATTTCTTCGGATATTTTTGAAATAGATTTAATTGACCTGGGATTAATTAACAGCGACAAGAAATTAAAAGACGGCGATAAAATAATAATCGAGTTCAAATATAAAGTTGGTTACGATCCCATCATCCTTAACCCGGATGTTCTTAAATAACGATTTGGTAATACCGACGTAAAATTGCCGACACCTTGCATTGCTATCTTTATGCAATGAAACGCCTGATTTTTATCCTTCTTGTTTTTTGCAACACCCTGTCCTTTGCGGGTAATAAAGAAAAAGAGAAGGTCGGATATAAGACCCTTACAGGGAAGGTTTATAACCAGCAGGGTGAGGAAATCCCGGCGGTTAAAATAACCATTAAAGAAACGAATGAAAGCTTTTACACTGATCTTTCAGGAACTTTTAAACTGGCAATAAAAAGAGATAAATCTTATTCTATCCTTATCGAAAGCATAGGGTATATGCCGCTGGAAACTAAATCCAACACGCTTTCTTTGTTTTCGGAAATTCTTCTTAAGCCTTTATAGCTCCCAGCCTTACTAGTGCGGACCCCGCAGCTATTCTACAATTCCGTAAGTAAAGTAATTGTTAAGTTTTTATTTCCTTAACATTACGGGTTTATGAATGTTGTATCTTTATTTTAGAATCGGATGAATACCAAGCGCCGGTTTAAAAAAAGAAATGAAAATGCCAATTCTAATATTCGTCTTCATCCTTACCTGCCGTTTATCAATGGCTCAGAATTTAAATGACATAGGGTTATACGTTAATTCTGAGGGTGATTTGTTTAACGGCGTTCTTACTGTTCAGAAAGACAAAGTGAAATCAGAGCTGAGCGTGAGAAATGGTGTCATAGAAGGCCCGGCTAATTATTTTTATGCTTCGGGAAATCTTATGGAATCAGGAAATTTTACAGGCGGAAAAAAAGATCAGAAATGGATTCGCTATAACGAAAACGGAGTTATAACAGCCACTGCATTTTATTCGCTTGGTAAAAAAGCAGGAATATGGCAGGTGTTCGATGATAATGGTAAAATTCGCTTCGAAATGAAATACCAGGATGGAGAAAAAACCGGTATATGGACAAGCTGGGATGAATCCGGTATAGTTTCAAATACCAAGAATTACAGCGTTTCCAATTAATCTCCCTTAAAGATATTTTTTATTTATTCTGTAGCCTTTTCCTTTTTGGGATTGTATGATTTTTTTCCCAAGCAACTGCCGGATATTATAGATGTGAACGTCAATAGTTCTTTTTTCAGCTATTTTTTCGTCGTGCCAAACTGCCGCTGCTATTTCGGGCTTGCTAAAAATTTTATCGGTGTTACTGAATAATAATTCGATAACCCGGAACTCTTTCAATGTAAATTGAAGGGGCGCGCCTTTATGGTAAATAAGAAAGCGATCGTTATCAATAATAAATGATTTTTTCTTTAACGCTGCTATTTTAAATTTCCTGCGCAATAGATTTTTTATAAATAGATAAAGAATGGCAGGCTTGCTATGAAAATTAATAAAGGAATCGGCTCCCGAATTAAGAACCATTTCCTGTATATAATCCTCTTGTTTATCTGAATATACAACTATGAAGGGGTTCGACTTCGGAACATTTTTTTTCAATTCATTGGTTACACCTACAGCATCGTTTGAAATTAAGTCTAAGTTTAAAAGAACAAGATCAACCTCAGACCTATAGATATAATCAAATGCGTCTTTTTCATTTGTAAAAACGTTTATTGTTTCAAAATGAGTTTTTAACCCGTCAATGCTTTTTAATATTTTATGGATAGAGTTATCTATAAAAACTATTCCGGCGGGCTGGGTCATTGAGCCATAAAGGTTGTCATCGCACTTTAACCTAGTGCCAAGCCTGGGTTATTTAAACATTAAGTTATAAATCTATTCTTAACAGGCAAACATCATCTGTTTGTTCAGTACTATTCCTCCAGGCGTTAAACTGATTTTCGATTAATTCTTTTTGATCCGCGGAGTTGAGAAAATTACCTGAGGTGAGCATTTGCTGGAACCGCTGCGACCCCATCCGCTTATTGTCCGCACCTCCGAATTGGTCTTTAAATCCATCAGAGTACAGATAAATTTTTGACCCTGGCGTAACACTCATTATCCGGGTATCAAATCGCCTGTTGCTTTCCATCTGCCATCCGCCAATGGGATATGCATTCCCCCTGATGCGGCGGATGTTATGATCGTGGTCTGAAAACAAAAAGCTTCCGCCCGCCCCTGCAAAATGAAGTTGTTGGCTGGTGGGATTATATGCAATGAGCGAAAGTTCCATCCAGTCATTATTAACATCGTCGTCTTCAAAGTGATTAAACGTTTCTATCCACTTTTTATCTATTTCATTTAATATGGCTCCAACGCTTTCGAACTGTTTGGAATAAATCACATAATTAAGAAATCCGATGGCAAGTGCGGAAAGCATGGCCCCGCTTACTCCGTGCCCGGTGCAGTCTCCCACCGCATAAAGGTTCCAGTCTTCCTTTTTTCCTATCCAGAAAAAATCCCCTCCAATAATCTGAAGAGGATTATAATAAACAAAATAAGGTTGCTTTAACTTTTTGAAGTGCCGCGCCTGGGGCAAAAGACCCTGTTGCACGAACGCTGCGTAATACAAACCATCCAGCAAATCTTTGTTTTTCTTTTCAAGCTGGTGATACGCTCCTTTTAATTCTTTGTAGGGAATTTCATCCAGTAAACTTTCCTGTTCCATATTTTCCACAAAGTAACTTAACGCAAATGATGTAAACGAGAAGCAAAAATTATGACATTGTTAATTCAGATAAGCATTCAAAAATACCGGATAGAAACTCAGGATCCGCTGATTAATAGTTTAGTCGCCGCCATTTTCAAAACAGCCAGTACCTGTTCCGATTCCGCCTGTAATGTTTTTGTATTGGAAGGTTCTTTGCGTTTTATGGTTTTAAAGAACGCATCCATCTTTTCAAACCAGGGTCTTACAGACTTAAGATTTTTTTTGGCAATAACGGATTTTATATCGGGGCGTTTTTCGATTTCTATCAGGAGCTTTTCTACCAGTTCTCCGGGCTTCATAGAGGCATCGTTTGCCACATGAAGCTTGTCAGAAACAAAACGTAATATTCCTGTGTTTAAATGATAAAGTTTCAGGAGAGACTCCATGTAATAGCCTTTCCCGGCACACTGCCGCGATTTCTTTAAGGCAAACAATATTTTACGCTCTGTCATAAAACAAAAGCGCCGCCAGGATAATAGATCGAGGCGGACGCTGGTAAGATGTGTTTAAATTATTTTGTAACAATCAACTTAATAGTTTCTTTCCCCGAGTTACTCTGAATAACTACAAAATACATGCCCGGCAATAAATTCGCTGTAGCAATTGTAACGTTATTTGCTCCTGCATTTAATTGTAATGCCGCAGATACTGTTAAAACCATTTTACCGGTTACATCAAGCACCGAAACATTAACAGAAGTAGTTGCGTTTGAGCTAATGAACAGTGTTGCAAAGTCAGAAGCCGGATTAGGAAAAATCCCTAGTACAGAAGTTTCTTTTGCAAGATCTTTTAATCCTGTTATGGCAGCGATTGGCGTATCTGTAAAGCTTGCGCCCGAGGCTGCTATTCCGCCACCCGCAGGACGATAATCCGGTGAGGTATAGTTATAAGGCGTTACCAGTATCCCTGCAGTAGTTTTGAGTGTATCATTACCTTGTGTAGCGACCCATGAATTAGCATTTGGAGAAATTATTCCAAATGTTCCTGTTTCTGTAGCGCGCTGTCCATAACCGGCAACAATATTATTCATGAACTTCAGACCACCTGAATTTGCGTTGGTTTCGCAAGCCGAACCATCAACATATACTCCGCGCGTAGCATGATCCATTAAAATTGAATTGTAAATTTTCAGGTTTGAGTTACGACGAATACGCGCTCCTCTTCTGAAGCCACTTGAATAGGTAGCAGTTAAAACACCGCGTAATGGCCCTATATCAGTAACGTTCGAAAAAATAGCGGATGTTAATGGGGTAGCAGTTGTACCATTTGGGTCATTATCTGATTCAAAACCTTCTGAAGTTGAAATAGTAGGGTTATCAGAAATTTGCGGATCACGTACGCCAAGGCAAAACTGAACATTTCCATGGTAGCCAAAGTCGGTATCAAAATCGTCATCAAGGCCTCTGTATGCCACTAAGTGACTGCAATTGACTGCTCCGCCAAACCACTCAAAAGAGTCGTCATTAGTAAAAGAACATTGTACATAATCAATCGTCGTGCCACGTCCAACCGAACCCAGGGTTAAACCGTTAATCTCTTTGTTCGGCTGATAAACATATCCGCCAAACTCAATGCGAACATATTTTAAAGAACCTGAATTATCGTTATCATTTGATCCGCCATAAATAACGTCAGATGAAACCGGAAAGCCTTCAATGTAATTTGTACCGGCTGCATTGGTAAGAGTGCCTGTTCCGGCAGGACAATTATTTGTAGCTAAGCCACAAAGTATTATTCCGCCCCAATCACCTAAACCTCTTAAGCCCGGAGCCTGGTTGGATGTAAATACGATGGGTTGATTAGCGGTACCGTTAGCGATTAACTGTGAACCTGTTTCAACGAGTAAGCATGCACCTGTTACGGCTTTATCACCTAAAACAGTAACACCTGGCTGAATGGTTAACACTGCGTTATTTTTAACGAAGCATTGTGATGATAAAAGTACAGTTTGACCTGAAGACCACGTTGTATTTGTTGTAATGTTACCTGTAACGGTTATCGTTGGCGCAGGATAAACTTTGTTTTGTGGATCCCACTCGGTCCAGTTGTCTGTCCACATATTTGTTGGTGCCGGTGCAAAAGCGCCGCGGTAAGTGGTTGACTGGAAGAAAGGAGATTGTGCAACGCTAATTCCCAGGGTTAATGCTGCCAAGGCAGTGAGTAAATTTTTTTTCATTTTTTTGTCTTATATATTATGATGCAAATGTATTTGGTTGATGTGTTCTGAGGATTAAGTGAAGCTTATCATTAACTCAATTTTAGGTTACTTGAATGTTAAGTACACTAAAAACGATAACTGATCACAAAAGAATAAGTGCTGCCAAAGGTTCGGTTAAAGTTTACGAAATCTTTTTCTTTGTTATAGGCATTGCTTTTTCTATCATTCCCTTTATAATAAATAATGCTGTTCTGATGTAAGAGGTCTTTTATATTAAAGCGCAATTCGAGTTTATTCTTAAGAAAGGATTTCGAGAGTTGTAAGTCCAACACTGTTCTCGCGTTTTCCCATCGGTTTGGCATCTGATCATTGCCCACAATATAGATGCGCTCGCCTATTCTGTTAACGATGGTAGTAATGCTAAAAGCGTTTTTAGTGTCAGTGTATGAAATGCCGGAGTTAATAATGTAAGGCGATTGGCCCTGCATTGTTCTTGTTTCTTTAACTGCGCTGTTGAGGCCAGCTACGTTTACGATTGATTTTATCAGCGCAAGATTTGAGAACAGGTTTAACTTATTCAAAAATTTTACCGAATCTTTTTTAAGAATAGATCCCACATTTATCCTGTATTCCAGTTCGCTTCCATAAACGTTTGCAAAGGGAGCGTTGTTATAATAAATCTGGTTTTCACTTCCCGGTAACATGTATCGTTCAATAGGCGAATTAAAATATTTGTAAAAACCGGTTACGGTAAACAGTTGCCCTTTTCCTGGGTAATACTCAAAGCGGGCGTCATAATTGCGGATATAACATCGGATTAAAGATGAATTTCCCGCAAGCGATAAGCGGGATTCAGGCTCATACCAGTTGGTGACTGCTAGCTCTCTGAATTCGGGCCTGTTCAGTGTCTTATAATAAACAAGGCGAAGACCCACCTTTTCGGTAATGTTATAAATCACATTTATTGATGGGAGTAAATCTTTCACCCTGCTGTTAACATACACCGAATCAAAGAAGCGCTCCTTAATAATAATTTTTTGGAGATAATTTTCATAGCGCGCTCCTGTAATCACGCGTAATTTGTCTGACACTTTTAATTCACCCATTAAATAGCCGGCAGATAAATAAGACTCTCCATAATAGTTATCGGTTGTCTTAGTGTACTCTATTTGTTTAAATCCACCGGTATGCAAAGGTGTTACACTCATGTTTTGCTGCGCGAAAATTTCTCCTTCAGGCAAATACAATAAGCTGTCGTTTTTGTAAACGCCCTGGGCCTGCCATTGAAACTGGTCTACTCCAAACTGCCTGATGTTGTATTGTCTTTCACGATATTGCATTAAGCCTCCTGCTTTAACATCCAATTTCACTTTTTCCGATAACTTAAACAGTCTTGAGATATCCACCTTTCCGCTTCTGATGGTTTCATTCAGCTTTGAATACACCCTGAACCCTGAGTAATTTGGCCCCGTAGACGAGGAAATATCGGCTCTCCACATGGTGTCTTTTAAATTAGGGCCTTCGGAAGGATCATAGGGTAAAAAGTTTTCGTTTTTTGTATATGACATAAAACGTAAGTTTGGAACAGTTCTTTGGATGATGCTTAAGCCGCCGGTCCAATTAATTTTAATTTTTGCTTTTGGAATAAAATGTTCTCCATTAAGCTGTGAGGATAGAATTTTGTTTGCGGTAAAATAACGCGCATCGTTTTTATTGATTATACCCGGCGCACCTAATGTAAAAGTATTTATAGCTTGAATGAAAGTATTGTCGGCAGAGCCTGTAGCAAGATTCTTGAGACTAATTGCGTTATTATCATTTAATTTAAACGCTAAATTAAGCAAGGCTCCTGTTGAGGTTTGTGTTTGATAAACTTTATTTAAACTTGATTGATCTACCTGCGGTTGTGAAGTGTTATTTCCTGTAATACTGATGACATCGTATTCTGTTCGGTCGTTATGATAAAAACTCTGATTGCTGTTGTAACCAAGACTGAAGATGATCCCAAAAAAATTTTTTTCTTTTCTTTTAATAGTGTATCCCGCCGCTAATTGGAAATTCGTGTTCGGTTTAAATTTAGTTGCACTTGTAGCCCAGTCATTTTTAAAATAGGTTGCAACTCTGGCCTGGTCCGGTGATGCTATCCACAACGCCTTGTCCTTAAACACAGGTACGTCGGCTGAAAGATCGCGGGAGCCATCATCAAAACCAAATTTATCCAGTTTTCCTCCCGCATAGGTGATTTTTTCTTTACCGGTAGTAATGGTATTATACCCCCCACCAATTGTAAAGGACAGGAAATTTTTTTCCGGAATACTCTTTGTGTTCACCTGCACAATTCCTCCCGCGAACTCTGAGGGCATGTCGGGCGTGGCCGTTTTGTTCACTACGATATTATCGAGCATATTAGCGGGAAACAGATTAAAGGCAAATGCTTTTCTGTCTGGTTCGGTACTGGGAAGCGGCGCCCCGTTAAGGTAACTGGCGTTGTACCTTTCGTTAAGCCCGCGCACAATTACAAACTTGTCGTCCTGTATGGTAACACCGCTCACGCGTTTTAGTACGTCACTTGTATTCCTGTCTGGCGAGCGACGGATGGTTTCAGCGCTTATGCCGTCGCTCACACTTGAATTATTTTTTTGCTGGAGCACAAGTGCGGTATTGTTTTCTTTATTCAAAGTAACAACCACTTCTACTTCTGAAAGGTCCTGGGAAGAAGAAGCGTCTAGTTTTACATTTATTTCCGTTACGTCATTCGACTTAACCGTTACATCAGTTATCTTTTTGGTGGTGTAGGAAATATAACTTACCAGGATATTTACTTTTCCTTCCGATACATTGTTGATTGAAAACTTTCCGTCAAAATCAGCCTGCGCACCTTTATGCGTGCCTTCTATCAATACTGTTGCGCCAGGCAGGGTTTCACCGGTTTTTGAATCCAGGATAGTTCCTGAAATTCTTCCGTTTTGAGAATAACCAATAGAGCTAAGGAGTAAGATGATAAGAAGAGATGATAGTTTAAACATGTACTTTATTTACTTACAAAAAAACGCAAACCAAATTACCCGTGCTTAAATACCATGTTACCAAAAGCTTATCTTAATTGTTCTTTTTAAGAAAATTCTTAATAATTGCTTAACTTTAAAGGTGGCCAGGATGCTTAACTTTAGCGTGTTCTAAAACATCTTATGAGTTCGAATATTAAAATATTACTGGTTGACGATGAGCCCGATATTCTCGAGTTTTTAAGTTATAATTTAAAAAAAGAGGGTTACAATATTCTTACAGCTGCTAATGGTCGCGACGCGGTTGAGATCGCGAAAAAAGAAGTGCCGAATTTAATTGTACTGGATGTGATGATGCCTGATATGGATGGCATTGAAACCTGCCGCGAGATCCGCGAACAAAAGGGATTACAGGATGTGCTGATTGCGTTTCTAACAGCGCGCAGCGAAGATTATACTCAGATCGCAGGATTTGAAGTTGGCGCTGATGATTATATCACCAAACCAATTAAGCCCAGGGTTTTCATAAGCAGGATCAAAGCCTTGTTACGCCGATTGCAAGCTACTGCCAATTCCGAATCAAACATGGCCTTTGGTAATATTCGTATTGATAAAGAAAAACACATGGTATTTAAAGGCGAAGAAGAAATTAATTTACCCAAAAAAGAATTCCGTTTATTTTCCTTGTTAAGCAGTAAGCCTGGAAAGGTTTTTACGCGCGAATATATTCTAGAGCAGGTGTGGGGCGATGAAGTAGTGGTGGGTGACAGAACAATAGATGTTCATATCCGCAAGCTGCGCGAAAAGCTTGGCGAAGATTACTTTAAAACGGTTAAAGGGGTAGGGTATAAGTTCGAGTTTTGAAATACCACCCCTTTATCATCAAAAGAAAACCTCTTTGTCACTACGCATCCGGAATAACCGGCTCCACTAATTTAGCAAGTTTCTCAAGCGATTCCTGCCAGCCCAGGTAACACATTTCTACCGGGATAACAGAAGGAATGCCCTCCTGAACAATTTCAAGCTCGGTGCCGCATAAAACTTTTCTTAGGGTTATTGAGGTGATCATTTCTCCCGGCAGGTTAGCGTCATCGAATGCATCGGTGTGCTTTATGAATTCGTTTTGCCTGATCTCTAAAAACTTCCCCCCAAAAGACTGGCTGGTGCCCGTGGAGAAATTAGTGAACGACATTTTATAGGTCCCATCGTTACGAAAATCATAATGATGAACAGTTCCTAAAAATCCGTATGGTGGAATCCATGTCGAAAGTGCGTGACCATCAGAAAATGCCCGGAATACTTTTTCGGGGCTTGCCTTTAAAATCCTGTGTAATTTTACCGTGTTACCTGCCATATTTTTTTGTTTAGTGTTGTTAAAAGTACGAAAGTGACTTTGCAAAGCCAAATGTGGCTATGCGTAACTAAGGGGTCTGGTCGCGTGGCACAGCTTTTGTGTGGTCTTCGGTATATTTTATACTAAACCTATGCAACTTAAGTTTTTTATCATCCCGGCACTTTTAATTATCCAGGCTGCAAACGCGCAGAATGGCCCGACCATAACCAATCCTCAGGGAACTGTTACGAACGTTACAGCGACCTCTTCAACCATTGCGCCATCCTCTTCCACGTTTTCGCCTTTACCCGAGTCCAATGAAACCTTAATTATGGACTATAAAAGTGTGTACGAGGCTCCTACCTTAGAGGAAGAGGTAAAAATGGCGGCAGAGAGATTTAACCTCACAAAATCACAACAGGACGTTTGGATGGTAGCGGGTAAGGACCGCCGCGCAGCCGAAACCCAGGCCCGTACCTATATTGATTCAAAAGCCGTTAACGTTAATAAAGACGATGCGTATCGGGGATTAAGATCCGCACAAAACACTTTTTATGAAACAATTATAGGTTATCTTAACCCGGCTCAGAAACAAGCCTTAGAGACAGATCGCGCGATCAACCAGGAAAAACAAAAAAGACTGGCGAAATTTCCTCCGCCACCGCCCCCTTCCACTATTACAGTAATGCCTGTGGATTCTGCAGCGCTAAAAGAACCCGAAAAGGGCGCAGCCAAAAAGTCTAAAAAGAAGAAGAAGGCTGTTGGGGCTTAAACCCACAAAGTCCGTTCTAATTTCCAGCTGGTTTTTTCCAGCAATTTTAGCATCTTTACCTTCATGCTAAAATCAAAGAATGCTTCTCTCGGTTTTATTTTTACCACTATTCTTATTGATTGTATTGGCTTCGGTATTATAATTCCAATCGTCCCAAAACTGGTGGAAGAATTAACCGGCAATAACATCGCGCAGGCTAGTCTCGTTGGCGGTTGGCTTCTTGTGCTGTATGCTATTATGCAGTTTATTTTTTCGCCCGTGCTCGGTGGCTTAAGCGACAGGTACGGCAGGCGCCCGATCTTACTTATTTCTTTATTAGGACTTGGCCTCGATTATTTTTTACTGGCCTTTGCTCCCAACATCGAGTGGCTTATTGTTGGCCGCCTGATTGCGGGAGTTGGCGGAGCAAGCTTTACTACGGCTGGTGCTTATATTGCCGATATCAGCACCCCTGAAAAACGCGCACAGAATTTTGGTTTAATTGGTGTGGCATTTGGTGTGGGATTTATTATTGGTCCTTTGATCGGGGGATTACTTAGTAACGTTAACCTGCGTGCGCCATTCTTTGCTGCAGGCATTTTATCGCTGCTTAACTTCTTTTACGGTTTATTTTTTATTCCGGAATCACTGGCTAAATCCAACCGCCGAACTTTCGATTGGAAACGTGCTAATCCATTAGGAACATTTTATAATTTGAGGCGCTACCCAAAAATCATTGGTCTTATTGCAGGCCTGCTTATTTTATACATCGCCGGAAAAACAATTGAAACCATTTGGGGTTATTATAATATTTTAAAATTCGATTGGTCGAGCGCCGAGATCGGTTATTCGCTTGCGTTTGTTGGCGTATTAATTTCGCTGGTGCAGGGAGGTTTAATCCGGTGGTTCATCCCAAAATTCGGACAGGTAAAATCTATTTTCTACGGAATATTCTTTTATGCCATTGGTCTTGCCTTGTTTTCAATTGCAACGCATAGCTGGATGATGTATGTTTCTCTTATTCCGTATTGCCTTGGCGGCCTTTGTGGTCCTGCAATACAGGGACTCATCGCCAACCAGGTGCCGGACAATGAACAGGGAGAGATACAGGGTGTATTTACCGCGTTAATGAGTGTGAGCGCAATTGCCAGTCCGCTTATCATGACCAATTTGTTTTATCAGTTCTCAAAACCAGCAGCTACAGTTTTCTTTCCCGGCGCAGCCTTCGCGTTAAGTGCTTTGCTTATCCTGATTGCGGGTTGGGTAATTTACCGAAGTGTAAAAACACATACGTATAAAGTGCATTAAATAATGTTGAACTTATTGCTATAAAGTCGCGGAGATTTAATTCTGCCGGCAAAACTCAATTATCTTAAAACAGGTATCGGTACCAAACACCTCGCGCGAAGCCTCCGGGTACAATAAAATATCGTCATACATTTTTGCTACCAGGTAGGAGCCTTTCACGTTATCATTCAAATATTTCTTGGCTGAAGGCGCATAAACGCATCGGGGCTTTTTGCTAATGACATCCTGTAATATTTCTTTTGCTTCCATTCGTTTACCCCGCAAAGGTAGAGCAGGTTTTCTGCGAAGCTTGCCATGGTTTGTAGCATCTGTATATTTATTATTAATACCGATGTGAAAAAGAATTTTGTCCAAATATTAAAACTCATTTTGATTTCTTTCTTTTTGCAATACTACAATTGGTAGCAAGGCCAGGCCTTAAACCTCAGTAACTTTAAGCAATGGAACGAAATGTGGTGCACATGGATCTGGACAGCTTTTTTGTTTCGGTAGAACGGAGGCTCAATCCGCAATTAATCGGGAAACCTGTATTAGTAGGAGGAGCCAGCGACAGAGGGGTAGTTGCTTCCTGCAGTTACGAAGCGCGAACTTTTGGCATTCATTCAGCCATGCCTATGAAAATGGCGAGGCAGTTGTGCCCAGAGGCCATTGTGGTGAAAGGTGATCACGAGCAATACAGTTATTTTTCTAATACGGTTACGGATATAATAAAAGAAAGTGTGCCGTTATACGAAAAAACATCCATCGACGAGTTTTACATTGATCTAACCGGGATGGACCGTTACTTTGGTTGTTACAAGCTGGCAGGCGAGCTCAGGCAGAAGATCATGAGGGAAACCAACCTTCCTATTTCATTCGCGCTTTCTACCAACAAAACGGTTTCAAAAATAGGAACCGGGCAGGCCAAACCTAACGGGCAAATGCAGATTAATTACGGAACGGAAAAAGAGTTTCTTGGTCCTTTGTCCATCCGCAAAATCCCCATGGTTGGAGAAAAAACTTACCAGTTGCTTCGCAGCATGGGTGTTGAAAAGGTAAAGACAGTGCAGGACATGCCGGTGCAGCTGATGCAGCAAGTGCTGGGCGATAATGGTACGTCGCTCTGGAAAAAAGCAAACGGAATTGATACCTCTCCGGTTGAGCCTTATAACGAACGTAAATCCATTTCAACCGAATGTACATTTGAAAAAGACACCATTGATGTGGCGCATTTAAAACGCGTGCTGATAAGCATGACGGAGAAGTTAACGTATCAGTTAAGAGAAGAAGAAAAATTAACCTCCTGCGTAACGGTAAAGATCAGGTATTCCGATTTTAACACCTATACCATGCAGATGCGGATTCCTTATACCGCGATGGATGAAACGCTGATAGAAAAAATAAAGGAGCTCTTTGGAAAACTTCATCAGAAACGAATGTTGATTCGTTTAATCGGAATCCGTTTCAGTCATTTAATTCAGGGTACTTACCAGTTCGATTTGTTTAATGACATGAGTGAGCAGATACAATTATACCAGGCCATTGATAAACTTCGTAACCGTTTTGGCAGCACTGCAGTAATGAGGGCGGCAGGGGTGGATCTTGAGAAACGGGAGACGAGTTTGTTTAAATAGTGCTTCAACTGCGCTCACCACTCGGCTTGGCTGCGCTCAGCACTTAACCTCGCTACGCTTACCGGTTCGGCTTCGCCCGGCGGGTTCGACTCGGCTCACCCGGCTAAGGAAATAAAAAAATGAAACAGTTAGTTGTATATATTTTAAAATGTTCTGATGGCTCCTTTTATGTAGGTATAACAAATAACATTGAGAGGCGTATCCATGAACACGCGACGGGAGTATATCCCAACGCATACACTTTTAACAAACGCCCATTAATGCTTGCATGGAGTAAGACTTTTGATTCCTATTATGAAGCCAATAAATGGGAAAACAAATTAAAAGGGTGGACAAGGAAAAAAAAGGAAGCGCTGATAGAGGGCAACCTGGATTTGCTTAAAACATTGTCGGAATGCCAGAATGAAACGCATTGCAAAAATTATGCGGAACGCCTAAAGCCGATGGGAATTATTTCTCAACAAGAAACAACGATCAATAATAGTATTTTTTCAAGTTCAACATCCTGAGCGGAGCGAAGGATGTTACTTAACTGCCACACATATTACAGTTTTTGTTACGGGACCTTATCCCCTGAGCAGCTCTTTGACGAAACCGAACAAAAAGGATACGATTCACTTGTTATTTCCGACATCAACAACACTTCTGCTGTGCTCGATGCCCTGCGCCTTACATCGGGAGACACACCGCAGCGCAAGTTAAAAGTTATTCCCGGAATTGATTTCAGGAATGGAATTAACCAGCAATACACAGGCATCGCCCAGAATAATGAAGGATATAAAGAACTCAACGAACATCTTTCGCAGCACCTGCATACGGGAACAGATTTTGAAACACGAGCACCGCAATTTAACAACGCGTATGTAGTGTATCCCTTTAGAAGTTACAAAGGCTGGCCTCTAATGGAAAATGAATTCATCGGCATTTCGGCGAAAGAGTTGCCGAATTTTCCTTTCTCTCCCGCTAAACACTATGCGCATAAACTGGTGGTATTTCAGTCGGTTACCTTTTCGCACAAAAAACATTTTAACGCGCACCGCCTCCTTCGCGCTATTGATAAAAATGTGTTGTTAAGCATGCTTCCGCAAAATGAACAAACCTCGGCAGATGAAATCGTGCCGGAAAAGGAAAAGTTGTACTCGCTGTTTTCATCCTATCCGCAGGCAATTAAAAACACGGAGAATATATTAAGTCAATGCCACGTGGAGTTTAAGTTCGGAAAGCTGGAACATAAAAACTTAAAACATTATACCGATAGTGTGAATGGCGACCTTCAGCTTTTAAAACGGTTGGCCTATGAAGGGCTAAAATCGCGATATACAGGAACTCCCGGAAAAGTTGTGATCGACCGTCTTGAAAAAGAACTTGAAGTAATAGGGAAGATGAATTTTGCGTCTTATTTTTTGCTGAACTGGGATATTATAACATACGCTCGACATAAAAATTATTATTACGTTGGACGTGGAAGCGGCGCCAACAGCTTGGTGGCTTATCTTTTGAAAATAACGGGTGTTGATCCCATTGAACTTGATCTTTATTTCGAAAGGTTTATAAATGAATTCAGAACCAATGCTCCCGATTTTGATATTGATTTTTCATGGACCGACAGGGATGATGTAACGCGTTATATTTTTGATACGTTTGGAAAAGACAAGCAGGGAAAGGAAACTAAAAGAGTGGCCTTGCTTTCTACTTACTCCACATTTAAACATGATTCGGTACGCCGCGAACTAGGAAAAGTGTTTGGTTTGCCTGCACACGAAATAGATAAATTACAAAACATAAGTAATATTAATGATGCCGACCAGATAGGACAGCTGGTGATAAATTACAGCACACTAATTCAAGGTTTTCCGCGGCACCTCAGCATTCACTCCAGTGGAATTTTAATTTCCCAGGAGCCCATCACCGCCTACAGCGCCACCTTTATGCCGCCGAAAGGCTATCCCACAACACAGTTCAGTATGCTCGAAGCCGAAGACATCGGATTATTTAAATTCGATATTTTGAGTCAGCGCGGCCTTGGCAAAATAAAAGATGCGCTTGAGCTTGTTAAAGAAAACCAGGACATTGAAATTGACATTCACGACATTAAAAAATTTACAAGTGATGAAGAAGTAAAAAAAATATTGCGAGTTGGAAAATGCATCGGCTGTTTTTATGTAGAATCACCGGCCATGCGTATGTTGCTTGCCAAGTTGCAGGCCGATGATTACCTGCGCCTGGTGGCTGCCAGTTCTATTATTCGTCCAGGTGTTTCAAAAAGCGGGATGATGCGCGAATATATTCTGCGTTACCGCAACGAAAATAAAAGAGATCAAGCAAGAGCCGCTCTTCCCGAACTTTACGAGCTTCTCAAGGAAACCTATGGGGTAATGGTATATCAGGAAGACGTTATAAAAATAGCGCATATTTTTGCTGGCTTAACTTTAGCCGAAGCAGATTATCTCCGTCGCGGGATGAGCTGGAAATTCAAACAACGGAATGAGTTCCATAAGGTAAAAGAAAAGTTTTTCAATAACTGTTACGGGAAAGGCTATCCTTACGATACCATAAATAATATCTGGGTACAAATAGAAAGCTTCGCCAACTTCGCTTTTTCAAAAGGACATTCGGCCAGCTATGCAGTTGAAAGTTTCCAGGCCCTTTACCTGAAAGCGCATTATCCGCTCGAATACATGGTAGCTACCCTGAACAATGGCGGGGGATTTTATCGTACTGAATTGTATGTTCACGAAGCACGAATGCACGGAGCTAATATTTTTCCGCCCTGTATAAATAATAGCGATGATTTGAGCCGCATAAAAGGAAAAGATATTTACTTGGGCCTTGCCATGATCGGGGAATTGGAAAAAACCAGCATTGAGCAGTTAATGGATGAAAGACAACTGCATGGACTGTACAAAGATTTATACGATTTTGTAAAAAGGGTAAAATTATCAGTGGAACAAATCCGGTTGCTGATTAAAGTTGGCGCGTTTGCTTTCACAGGCAAAAATAAAAAAGAGCTCATGTGGGAAGTCCATATGCTTGTGAACCCATTAAAACAAACCCGCGAGCACACCGAACTGTTTGATGTAAAACCACAGGAATATAAATTGCCAAAGCTCGAGGACTCCTGGATTGATGATGCATTCGACGAAATAGAATTACTGGGGTTTGCATTATGTTCTCCTTTCGATCTTTTGAAAGTCAATCCTAAAGACGATCTTCTTGCAAAGGACCTCCGTAGTTTTATTGGAAAAACAATTGAAATTGAAGCTTACCTCGTTACTGCTAAAAACACTTCCACGAGTAAAGGCGAACGCATGTACTTCGGAACGTTTCTTGATAAAGAAGGATATTGGGTGGATACCGTCCATTTTCCCCCATCAGCAAGGGCTTACCCGCTTATTGGTCCGGGCTGCTATCGCCTTATCGGCAGAGTAGTGGAAGAGTTTGATTTTATTTATATCGAGGTGGAATATTCTTACCGCTTAACAACTTTAAATAAAGATGATGTGAATGAAAATACTTTTCCTGTAAGGCAGACGCGCTCAAAAAATAGATCCGGGCTAAAATAATTTTTTGTCATCGTTGTAAAATGCCGGGACTTTAATACCCGCGTCACATTTTTTATTTAACTGTTCAATTAAATATTTGCTCAGCTCGGGCGAATAACGCTCATCATGCATGTGCATAAAAAAATAGGATTCTTTCAGACCTTTCTCATGCCATTGCTTCAGACGCTTCACCCAGTCATCAATTCGGGTGTAGTCACTTTTATGTAAACTGTTTCCAACAAAACGTATAAAGGCTTCAGGCGTTGTTAACCTCATGTGCACTCCTTCGCGAACGCCGGCAGTATCGGTTATAATGGAGCCTACTTTTTTCTTTTGCATCCAGGGATACATAGCATCCATTAATTTTTTATCCATGTATTCCTTATGCCTGAATTCTGTAAATACATCCAACTCTTTGGGCAGACTTTCCAGAAATACCTGTATGGTTTCAAGACTTTTTTCACCCATCTGAGGATGCGGCATTAAAAATACAGGACCTAAATTATTATCGAGCTCATGCGCTACTTCAAGAAATTTATCGAGCTCTATTCGAAAATCTTTTAAGCGTTTAATGTGTGTTAAGCCGGCGTGAAATTTCGGACAAAATTTAAAATCTTTATTCACCTTGCTCTTCCAAAGCTTTACCTGCTTCATGTCCGGAAGCTTGTAAAAAATAGCGTTAAACTCTATGCAATTAAACTGCTTTCCGTATTCTTCAAGAAAATCCGTGGCTTTTGTTTTCTTTGGATATAATTTTCCCACCCATTGCGGAATGCCCCACTTTGCTAGTCCCACATGTATCAGCGGCTTTGCTGATGGCTTTTGTTTTGAAAGTACTTCTGCGGTTTGCTTGTGGTCTTTAGGTAACGATAGGTCAATCGCGTCCAACAGTTTTTCTTCTACTTTTCCGTAATCCATGCAAGAAAATTAAGAATAAGAACGCAAGGAACAAAATTAAGACGATGTCATTCAGCCTTGCGAAGGGTGCGCCACGC
Organism: Bacteroidota bacterium; assembly: GCA_013816895.1. Taxonomy (GTDB): domain Bacteria; phylum Bacteroidota; class Bacteroidia; order B-17B0; family Aurantibacillaceae; genus Aurantibacillus. The sequence goes on along the minus strand of JACDDR010000004.1, from coordinate 12,913 downwards.
TTAAATTTAGATTTGCACAAAAAGGTAACAGCCTCGCTTTTAATAGAATCTTACTCTATCTTTAGCCTTTATTTTAAAAAATGAGCAATTCAAAAACTATTAAAAGCGCTTTAATTTCTGTTTACTACAAAGATAATTTAGAGCCAATTATTAAAAAACTCTACAGCCTTGGTGTAAAATTATACAGTACCGGCGGAACCTTATCCTTTATCGAGAAATTAAATATTCCGGTGACGGCGGTTGATTCTGTTACCTCTTATCCCGAAATATTCGGTGGCCGCGTAAAGACCTTACACCCTGCTATTTTTGGAGGAATTTTAAACAGGCGCGAAAATGAATCGGATATAAAGGAGAAGTCACAGCACAACATTCCGGATATTGATCTGGTGATTGTTGATCTGTATCCCTTTGAGGAAACGGTTGCCAGTGGCGCAAAAGAACAGGACATTATTGAGAAAATTGATATAGGAGGAATTTCCCTTATCCGTGCGGCAGCTAAAAATTTCAACGATGTGGTAATAGTTTCTTCGCGGAATGATTATTCAGAACTGCTTTCGTTACTGGAAACAAAAAAAGGAAACACAGATCTTTCAGACCGGAAAAAATTCGCAGGCAAAGCGTTCGCAACATCCTCGCATTACGACAGCGCCATTTTTAATTATTTTAACCAGACAGAAAATATTCCTCAGTTTAAACAAAGCATTCAGCAGGCGCAGATATTACGTTACGGAGAGAATCCGCATCAGCAAGGAGTATTTTACGGGGATCTTGACAAAATGTTTACCAAGCTTGCCGGCAAAGAACTTTCCTATAACAACTTGCTGGACGTAGATGCCGGAGTTGCTTTAATGTCGGATTTTACTGAACCAACGTTTGCTATTTTAAAACACAATAACGCCTGCGGAGTTGCTTCACGCGATACCATTCACCAGGCTTACGTGGATGCTCTGGCAGGAGATCCTGTATCTGCCTTCGGGGGAATATTAATTGGAAACAGAAAAATAGACCTTGCCACTGCTACAGAAATAAATAAATTATTTTGCGAAGTGGTTATTGCTCCGGCCTATGATGAAGACGCGCTTGCGATGTTGAAGTCAAAACCCAACCGTATTATTTTAATTCAGAATAAAGTAGAGCTCAGTAAAAAATCGTTCCGAACTTTATTGAATGGTGTGATTGAACAGGATAAAGATCTTAAAACAGAAATAGAGGCGGACCTGAAACCGGCGACTACAAAGGTTCCTACAGCTTCGGAAATAAAGGATCTATTATTTGCCAACAAACTGGTTAAACATACTAAATCAAATACCATTGTGTTTGCAAAAAACGGTCAGTTGCTTGCAAGCGGCACCGGACAAACTTCGCGTGTTGACGCCTTAAAGCAAGCTATCAACAAAGCGCTTAGTTTTGGTTTTGATCTTAAAGGAGCAGTTATGGCCAGCGATGCGTTTTTTCCTTTTCCCGATTGCGTTGAACTGGCGGGTAAGGCAGGCATTACCGCTGTTATTCAGCCCGGAGGATCAATAAAAGATAAAGACAGTATCGAGTATTGCAACGCTCATGGTTTAAGCATGGTGATGACGGGGGTGAGGCACTTTAAACATTAATTGTTTTCTGGTAAAATCCTGGTCCGTACATCTGAACGCTTTTTTGAGAATTGTATTTTCTTTTATCTTTGGTTTAGCGGAGACGCGTTTAAGCATTTGCAAATATTTGTTTAGGCGACAATTTGAGAGTTAGGCGGAATTTAACCAGACATGAAAACTATAATCACAGCTATTTTAATTATTCTGACGTTGTCAATTATCTCATGCGAGAAATCAAGAAAAAAAGTCGTTCTTAATGTAAATGGCAAAAAACACGAATTCCAGTTTCAGAAATCAACATCCTCCGACATTATTGAGCTATTAGGGAAAGGAAATCATGAAACTGAATTTATTGAATTGCCAGGCGACAAAGAAAGTAAGGGAACAGTGGACGAACGGCTTTACTACAAACATTTGGCGACTTTAACTGATGTGCACATCCGTCAAACATTTTTTTGTCTATTGTAAGTTTTTATCAAAGTTTGCTCCTGATTTTATCAAAGTACGTAATAAGTTTTGTCAGGATATGTAATGTCATTTGTCAAGGTTTTGTCAATGTCCATGTTCGGCATGTCAAACCTTTCTTTGTCCGCGTTTTAGACAAAGTATTATATTTGCTAATACTTTGACTAAATATATCTTCATATTTCTGTTCAGCGTCCTGATGATGCATTCCGCCATCTGCCGGGCTATTGATAAATATGCCGAAAAAGTTGTTTCTGAGAATAATCACAAAATAAAGCAACTTTTAGTTCTTGGTAATGCGGCAAGCGCGGAGATATTAATATCAGACAATCTAAAAAAGGCGTCCGCACTATCATCGCCTCTGCAGGCACAAACATATCTTGTAGCGGGCGACTATTATTATCAGCTCTCGGATATCGAAGAAGCAGGACGTTTACATCGCTTATCGCTTGACTTGAATCGCTCGCTTTTTGGAGAACATAGTGCAAAAACCGCCGAAATTTATTCCTGCATTGGCAAGTATTTCAGCTTTAAGCGTGTTTTCGATTCTGCTTGTTTCTTTAATAAAAAGGCTTTGGATATTTATAAATACGCTACCGATAAAAAAACAGTCAACCCTCGCGATATTTATAGGAATTACGCGTATGCTCTCAAGGTTTATGGGCGTGAAGTAAAGCGTGAACCTTATAGGTATTATGATTCCGCCCGATATTGGTTTAACAAGGCGCTTTTATGTAGCACAGAGCCTTATCAAAAAGCCGAAATTTTTCAGCAAATTGGAAATACCTATACCGATGTGGTATGGCAGAAAAAGCAGGATGACATAGATTTCAATTTTGAATTTCAGAAAGCGAATGAATTTTATAGTCGAGTCTCAATTATATTAAAACGCACGTTCGGAGCTAAACACCCTAAACTAAGCGATTGCTACTATACCATAGCCTTGCTTTATCAGTATGGATATCGGAATGATTCTATAGATAGAATAATTCTTTTTCTCGATACCGCAATAAACTGTCTCGAGAACAATTTTACTTTCAGAGCAGGAATGAAAACTCCTGAAAGTATCAAGTCATCCAACCTACATCAGTTAATGGTTTTATTAAACAAGAGGTGTGAGTACATGGAAGCGGCAAAGAGAAATCAATCAAAAGAAGACCTTATTACAATTTTGAACACTTCGGAATTAGCAATTAAAGTTTGGGATGAAATACTGAACTCTTACCGAACTCATGAGGTACACCGTGTTCTGAGTATTTACGCCCAAGTTCCTTTTCAATATGCGGTGTTCAGCTCTCTGGCTCTTTATGAGAAAACTTCGGATGTTTCTTACCTTGAGAAGTCATTTCTTTATTCAGATAAATCAAAATACTCCGGAGTTGCCCGAGCTGACAAGAGCCATCAATTAAATACCATTCAGGAAATCAAAAACGTACTTGGTAAAAAAGCACTTATCGAATATTATAATACGGGGAATCGAGGCGTGATATTTATTGTGTCTAATAATACATTAAACGCAATAAGGGTAGCTGTAACTCCTGAAATGTATTCATTATCAAAAAAACTTTACGAATCAATATCTAAGCGTGAAAATGCAAATTACGTTTCGGCTGCTTCAAAATTGTATCAATTACTTTTCAAGCCTGCGGAAAAATATATTGATGCTACTAATGAGGTTAAAATTATCCCCCATGATGAGCTAACAACAATACCTTTCGAGTGCTTGCTAACAACTTCATCCGACAAAATGGAATTCAGAACGCTTCCATATTTGATTAATAATTATGATGTTTCTTATGCTTTAAGCGCGCGATGGTTAGGCAATAAAGTTGTCAGCCACGCTACTGATTTTATTGCATTCTCCCCTTTTAAATCAAATATATCAATGCCATTTACTGCTGAGGCCACTAATAGGATTTTATCAAAGTATTGTGGTACTGAGATGAAGACCTCTGAACAGCTAAACGTTAATGCAAAGGTACTTCAGATATCCTCCCACGGTGTATTTAATGGCAATGAAACGAATTCCGGAATTTTCCTTGATACTTCCTATTCAAAGATGATTTCAATAGGTGAGCTTCAGAATTTAAAAATTAACTGTGACCTTTGTGTATTAATGAGTTGTGAGAGCGGAAAAGGGAAGTATGAAGTGGGTGAAGGTAATATCAGTTTTCCGAGGATGCTGTTACGTTCAGGTTCTTACACATCTATATCCACTCTTTGGAAAGTAGATGACCTTTCGTCTTCAAAAATTCTCGAATCATTCTATGAAAGTTCTGAAACCGATCCGGTAAACATCGCTCTTGTACAGGCTAAACGAAAGTATATTCAAGATGCTGAGACCTCGGAAGAAGCGCATCCCTATTTTTGGTCGGGTGTTGTGCTTTACGGAAAAGACGAAAGGCTTGGGTTAACACCACAAAACTCTCCTTTTGGTTATTTATGGTATTCGCTTGCTTTGATTCCGGTTTTCTTTTTTACTCGCCGTTACCGTAAAGTTTAGTGTAAAGCTCTTTTGCTTTTGCACCATAAGCATGTGTAGGATTATTCATTATTCTCTCCAATCGTTCCTTTACCCTTTCCTTTTCATTTAGCTTATAAAATGTAATAGCAAGCCAGTAATCTGCTTTTTCAGAAAACACAGAGTTGTTGTTCTTCGCAACAGATTCAAAATGTTGTTCCGCAGTTTCAAATTGTCCGAGTCTGAATGCACAAACGGCCATAAAGTAATTTGTAGTATCAGATTCCGGAAGCTGTTTATATGCGTTAAATGATTTGCTGTATTCTTTTTTGCGAAAAAGCGTATTTGCTTCAGCTAAATTTGACGTGTTGCTGGCCGACAAGGTGGAAGTTAGGCCTATTTCCTCTGGCTCGTACTTTTTAAGCGGGTCATTATTTCTAAATAGAAAGAAAAGGCCAGCGAGCAGAAAAATAGCAGCAGCCATTGGAAGATATATTCGCTTCCATAGGCTTTTATTGGGTTTACTGTCAAGTTCTATATCTGTTTTCTGAAGCTGTTTGCGGAAATCAGCAAGAGCAGCCTTTTTAAAACCCGTTCTTATTTTTTTATATTCTTCATACTCTTCCCACAATTGGCTATCAATAGCAAGCCGAGCTTCGAAGGCGCTTATTTCCTCCTGGCTCAATGTGCCAGCGTAATACGCTTCCATTTCCTCAAAAGAATTAAAGTCCGCGCTCATTACAATACAAAGGTTTTCACATTATTTTTCATCACTTGCGCGAACTTTTTGAAACACTCATACTTTTTCTTTTTCGCTACGTCGGAGTTCTTATATCCCATTTCCGATGCAATCGTAGCCATATCCTTTCCTTCCATATAAAAAGAACGTAATACCCTTTGGCAATCTTCGCATTGTAGGTTTAAATATTTCCGGATAAATTCTTCATTATGCGTATTTGAATGCTCATCATTGATGCTATCTTCATTTGGTTCCATAACCTTAGTAACATCAATGTTGCTAAAGGTAACCGTGCGGGATGATTTCCTTAGAGCATTTAATAACTTATTTCGGCCAATACTAAAAAGATAGGTTTTAATACTACTCTGACCTTTAAATGAGTTATGCTCCGTAATGTCTGCGTATAAATCCACCATGGCTTCCTGAAACGCATCTTTTGCTTCTTCTATAGAACAATCATACGTCTTTTGACTCCAGCTTATAAATTCATCACGATGGAGTTTATAAAGAGTAAGAAAATATTGAGCGGTATAATTGCTTTCTGCCACAACACAATTATAAGAAGATATTAATTGAAAATTAAATTTTTATTAAACTGTTTTTCAGCATTTTAAGAGAATTTTTATAAATTATCGGTTACCTTTTATAAATGCATGTTACTAATGGTAAAAATATCATATGAAAAAAACTCTACACTTATTTCTCATTTGTCTATTAACTTCAAGGATAGTAGCACAAGTAATTCCATCTTATATTCCTACAACAAGTTTAGTTGCATGGTGGCCATTTACTGGAAATGCTAATGACGGCAGTGGAAATGGGAATAATGGTACGGTCAATGGTGCCACGCTAATAGCTGATAGATATGGCAATACAAACTCTGCTTATTTATTTAATGGTTCTTCTGATTTAATTACCGGCACCGGATTGAACTTTCCAATGGGAAACAGCCCGAGAACAATTTCCTTATGGGTTACTACTTCCTCGACTGGTTTGTCTAAATGTGCATTTGAATACGGCGTTACATCCGCTTGTAACGATGTGGTTTTAGTCGGAATGACAAATGTAGGTAAGGCATGGTCTGCAAATTCTTGTGGAAGCTTCAACAGTACGCTAACAATTAACAATGGAGCGTGGCATCATCTCGCCATGGTTTATAATGGTGCAGGCACAAATACCCTTTATGTTGATGGAGTTTCTGCGGCTATGGGAACCTACACATATAATACTCAAACTTCAACATTCAATATCGGACGATTAACAACACAAACTCAGTTTAGTGAATGGATGTATTGGGATGGAAAGGTTGATGATATTGCCATTTGGTCGCGGGCATTATCGGCATGTGAAGTCAAAAAGCTATATACTTCAGAACTATTTTCTATTTCTGCCAGTTCTTCTACGATATGTGCCGGAAGCTCCGCTGTACTTACCGCTTCAGGTGCGTCAGGTTACTCTTGGAACACCGGTGCCACAACTGCTTCTATATCGGTTTCCCCAACCCTTACTACAATGTATACCGTTACCGCATCAATCGGGGGAGGATGTACCGATACAAGAACCTTTTCTATTAATGTAAACCCATGTACTGGAATTGAGGAACAAGCAGCAACAAACAAGATTGTTATTTATCCGAATCCTGTTTCCGGCATTTGTAATCTGGAATTACCTGAAACGTACTTAGGAAAAGAATTTTATCTAATAGACCGTGTCGGGAAAATTATGTTGACGGGGACAATCAATTCAAGTAAAACATCGATAAACACATTAAATCTGCCTAACGGGGTATACGTCTTTAGAACTGAAGATGGCAATTGCAAAAGAATTGTGGTATTAAACTAAACAATTAATTAAAGAACAACCCTTACATGAAAACAATATTCGTATTCGTTTGCGCTTTTACATCAATTTATTTAAATGCACAAACAGTGGACTCACTGCAAGTAATTGAAAAAAATCAGGTTCAACTACAAGCAAACAATAAATGCCCGGTGTGCCCCGGAAATGTTATAATTAAATATCTTAAACTTTTGAAGGCCGGAAAGTTTGAAGAAGCCAACGGGTTGGTAAATTACATAAATCCTTCAGAAGAGAATGATATGCCCTTTCTTAAGTCTTCGATAAAACAATTAAAAGAAGATGCTGGAAAAAAAAATAAAATTGAAGCGGAACTGTCAAAAAAATTGAATGTCGCTGATAAAGCCACAGTATTTTACATTGATAAAGAAACTGCAGGAGTTTCAAATTATACAACACAAGGAGGCACCTCTCCATTGTTAATTGCGAAAAAGGTGAAAGGCCAATGGAAAATTGTCGGTTTCGAAGATAAAAGTGCTTTGTCGGATTATAAGGATGGAAAGCTTAAAGATTTAATCAAGGCCTTTGGCGTGCAGCCACTTAGTTCATATTTTCGAGCACATCAAATAAATTGGTAATAATAATCCGGGGAGCAGGCTCCCCGGTTATTCCCCGGTCCATCCATTTAATTCCCCGGCTAAAAGTTTTATAAATAGGAACTAAAAGTAATCGTTTCCAGAAGGACCATTATAATCCATAGTACTATCGAAGAATTTTCCTTCCAACGAATAAATTCATTTAAGACATTTTTTCGCGTAATTCCTTTCCAGTAAAGAACTGAAGACTTCGCTTTGATATATGTTATTTTGGACATGGGCCGGTCCAAACCTTGATAACCTCTGGGTGAATTAAAACCCAAGGTTATGAAAACACTTAATCAGAACCCTCAGCTTATGAAAAACACTCTTTCATTGCTGATTTCCTTCCTACAGAATGAACTGCAGGAAGAAGAAGCTACGGCTTTAGTCGAAGAAACAGAAAGAACTGTAAATCCTTTCCCTGACGATGAACCTGACCTCTTTGAGGAAGAGGAAGAAGAGATGGAAGAAAAATATGGGTCATCTAAGAATCAAGGTACATCATTTTCTAATGAAAGTTCTGTTGCTATGCAAACACCTTTAGACAGTACTACAGCTATGTCTCTGCAAAATCATCAGCCACCTGTGGATTTAGCCGCCACTTCAGATTATCCACTGCATGCCAAACCACTTGAAAAAATCCTTTATCTCTGTCATAAAAACCCTTGGTTCTGTCCTCTAAGAGAAATGCAGTCCAAAATCGAAACGCTGGAAGGACCAGCCTCACGCGAAACACTTAAAAGTTTCCGACAGAAACTCCACAACTGGGTCCATACTAAAGCACTTGTTAGTGTAAAGATAAACGACAACCGGCGACTGGTATTTTATGGCTTGCGTGAGTGGGTTGATACAAAGACAATGAACATTAAGCCCGGCTTCGGACCCAAGCCCGAGTACCTTCGTGGTATGTCGGTAGATGACCTTCGGCGCGTTCGCATTTCCTGGAATGGCATCCAATAATTAATTATTACTATAAATCGGCATTGCAGGGATTTCACCGTGCTGGAATTCTATTGCCTTAAAAATATTAAGATGAAAATACATTTATCGAAATCCGCCTTTATCAGAGGCCTTATCTGTCACAAAGCCTTGTTCTATGCGTGGTTTTATCCGGAACTGGCAGAAGACATGACTCCGCAGAAACAAAACCTATTCGACATAGGTCACGAAGTTGAAGCAGTTGCCCGTACTCTTTTTCCTGACGGAAAGGACATGAGTATAGATACAACTTCAACAAGGCAGGTAATTCAAAATACGCAAATAGCATTGGCATTCGGAGAAAAAGTGTTATACCAGGCAAGCTTCGGCTCATCTTCAGGTTATTGCCGTACAGATATTCTTATCAACGATAAAAAGAGAATATTATACGAGGTAAAGTCTTCAACCAAATGTACAGATGTTCAAATTATAGATGTGGCTTTCCAATATTTTATAATGAAGGAAGCCGGATACCCACCGGACGAAGTCTATTTAATGTATTTAAATAATGAATACGTCAGAGGTAAAAATCTTTCGGTCACTAAACTGTTTAAAACTGAGGATGTCCTTCAAAGTGTATTGAATATGCAGGAAGATATTCCTCGTGGAATTAAAGAAATGAAAGATATGCTTGAAAAAGTAATTCCACCGGATAAAAATATCGGATTGCATTGTGATAAGCCTTTTACGTGTGATTTTCGAAAACATTGTTGGAAGCACATTCCCAGTGATTCAATTTTTGATATCGCCCGTCTAACCAAGAAGAAAAAATTCGAGCTGTACGAAGTAGGCATCATCCAACTTGAAGACATTCCATCTACGACTAAACTGAATCACAATCAACAAATGCAAGTTCGAATGGCTCTTGAAAAAAGTCATGTTGTGGATAAGGAAAAAATACAAGGATTTGTATCAACTTTAGATTATCCGTTGTACTTTCTCGATTTTGAATCAATTCAGCCCGCAATTCCAAGATTTCCGAAGACCAAACCTTACCAGCAAATCACATTTCAATATTCCCTTCACATTCAATCTGCTGAGGGTGATGTTAACCATCTTGAGTTTCTTGCAGATCCGCATAAAGATTTCCGACTGCAATTACTTAGGCAACTTTTAAAAGATACGGAAGGGGTCGGAACAATAGTAACTTATAATATGGCATTTGAAATCGGACGAATGAAGGAATTGGCAGTTCAATTTCCGAAATACCAGGAAGAAATTTATAATCGCATCAGCCGGACAAAGGATTTGATGGTTGTTTTTCGAGATAGGCATTATTACCATCATGCAATGAAGGGCTCATATTCTATTAAAAATGTATTACCTGTTCTTGTACCGGAATTATCATATAAAAATCTCGATATACGCGACGGCGCTTCTGCTTCGGTTACTTTCGAACAATTAAAAAAATTAGATACTGTTGAAGCAAAGGAGAAACGAGAACAACTCCTGGAATATTGTAAACTGGATACATGGGCAATGGTTTGCATTCTAAAAGTATTAAAGGATTTTATATGAAAGGGAATAGAACTATAGTTCCGCCTTTAATACGTTTAGGGGAATTAGGACATTATTTGTTGGAGGCAAAAAAAGCAGAGGTCCTTAACTTTTCGGAAAATCAAGTAGAGCGGCGCTATCATCGTGCCCGAAAAAATTTTCGTCCACTGTTTTTTTGGCCATTTTTTATGCTGCCAATATTTTTTCCTATCGACTGGGAGTTTACTGAATTCCAACCCCGCCTAAGAGGAAGTAGAAGCTCAATTCTCATCAGCGTAAAAAAATATTTCGGCATAAACCAACAAGAGTTTGAACATCTGTTTAAAATAAATGGTCAAAGACCCTATTTATACGGTGGAGTTTTTTTGGGCTTTGAAGCCGACCCATGGGAAGTTGGTGCGAATATACTGTGGTTCATTAAGTGGAGGATGACCAAGAATTGATTCTAAAGAAAAGTAAATAATAAGTATACCAACGTTTTTAAAATAAAATAATTTCGTCGCAATTATTATGGATAAAAATAAACATATTGAAATGAATTAGCTAATTATATATGCAGTCTCCTCAAAATGTAACTTTTCTGGATGCAAGTGTAATGAAGTTTAAAAACTTTTCGTAGGCTCTGACATAAACCAACAAAAAGGAAAACATGAAAACATTACACAATTTGCCAGATGGCCGCCAGAAATTAAATAGCATTTATGAAGTGTTAGACTTCATAGAAAGAAAACAATTGGATTCCTATTTTAAGCTTTTTCTTGGAATAGAAGCGCAGCAGAATATTCCTGATGAAACCGAAAAAGAAAATAATTGTGAAACGGACAACTCCTCTTCAAAAATTGAAGAGCCTGAAAACTTCGTTAAAGAAGAGCTTTTAAAAATGGAAAATTCACAGAGTGAAGTATATGAACACTATATGGAGGACGCAGACATTCATGAGGAAATAGAGGAAGAGGAAGAGATGTTGCAAAGAACCGTACTTACTGAAAAGACAAAAAATGGCGGCAGGAAACGCGCGCGTTATACTTTCCCCGAAGTAACAAACGAGTTTAAACAGACGCTCTTAAGCTACGCTCTAATAAGTAATGAGAGTGAACGTGCAAGAAAAGAAGTTGAGTTAATGCACAACCTCGTTGGAACTTTCTGGTGCGTTCCATGGCTAATAGCATTCAAAGAGCATGTTGAAGAGCGTCAAATTATAGGCACAAACGAAGAAGTGGCTCTTCGAAAAAATTACAGTACTGCGGGAGCAGATAAATACTACACATTGCCACTTCCAAAAAATACAAGACCTAAATATTACGGCTTAGTTGAATGGATGATTGAAGATGAGAAATATATAATTCCGTCCCGTGACCCACGCAGTAAATATGACGGACATAAATTTATAGGGTTCGGGCTAAATATTTCACAATAATATATTCACCTTAAAAAATATAAAAATGAAATATAAAAAACAGAACATTTTACGAGGCATTTGTTTCCACTGGGAACAGATAAAAATAAAATTCATAAACTTAAAAATTAAAACAATGGAAAGTCAAAAAAATGAAAACAGAAAAGTTCCGCAGGTTATTAATACTCAGGGCGATTTCGGAACTCGCGATAAATGCAACGAAGTAATTTTTATGGCCCGTACAACGGAAGATTGTAAGTGTCCAGGCTGTTCGAGAAAAGTAAGAGACGTTTACCGTCCTCGCCAAAACCGAAACGAATACATGTGCCGTAATTGTTATTCAGTATTGACGCTGTATTCAGGTACAATATTCGAAGCAAGTAATATTCCTATTGAGTATTGGTTTTACACGCTTCAACAAGTTTTTGATAACTCTTTTGGTATAACTTCAAAAAAGCTCGAAAAAAGGCTAAACGTTAGTGTGAAAACAGCCTTATATATGCTTTTTAAGATAAGAACTGCGCTAAAGGAACTCAACCCAAAAACCATTGCTGGAGAATTTGTAGAATGCGATGAAGTATTTCCAAAAACTGGAACGGGGGGGTTCGGAAAAGATGCTGGCCAGGGTTCCGGAAATAAAGAAAGAACTTCACCAGTAGCGGTTTTGGCTTGTCGGGAAACAGGCCATGTAATTGCAAAAGTCGTACTCAAAATAGATTCAACCCTTCGAAGCTTTGTCGTAAAACATGTTCCGAGAGGTGGAACAATTCTGACAGATGGAAACATAGCTTACCGAAAACTAATAGACGAGGGAATGGAATATAAACACTTTTCTGTTAAACACCCTTCAGTAGGAAAAAGAAATGGTCAATGGGTGTTAGGAATTGCAAGTACTAACCGTTGTGAAAACTTTAATTCCTTTTTAAAAACTATGCACCGATTTTACCGCTTTGTTTCAGCAAAACACGTTCAAGGTTACGTTGATGAATTGGTTTTTAGATTCAACCATAGACATGATGACACAAAAATGATGGAAACATTTCTTGACAGCCTTTCAAATGCTGAAATTAAGGAGCGAAAAAATTTTAGAGGGAGGAGGTTTCTATGAAATTGTTGAACATTAAAAACACAATAGTAGTGCCCATGCCACTTTCTGTGAAGCAAATAGTAAAAGAAATGTATTGTGCTAACAAAACTCAATTCCGTGATTACACGCCGAAATGGGAAGAACTTACGGACGAACGAAAGGATTTCGAAAACAATAAAGAGCAAATATTTAAAAAGGCTAAAGATTATTTCGGAGAAGGTATAGATATTGAAGCTGAACCAATTTCTTATATAGTAGCTCATAATAAC
>JACDDR010000121.1 GCA_013816895.1 Bacteroidota bacterium | reverse complement strand
GCCATAAACCGCTCATGGCGTGAAGCGAAATAAAGTAATCGTTCCAGGAATGTTCAAACAACATGGGCAAAGGAACAGCCCCTGTATTGGCGTAAAAAGCTTCAAGATCACCGACACGGATAGCCAGATCGAGCATAATTAGTGCTGCTACGGCAATCCTCATGAGGGACAGTGCCCGAATATCAAACGACAGATATTTCAATTTATAAAAATGAAAAAGTCACCCGGACGTGCGGGTGACTTTATGCTTATCAATCATGTTTATTTTTTTCGTGTAGTGCCTGTGCTTCCGGTTGATCCTGTAGATCCTGTGCTTCCGGTTGTACCTGTGTTGTAAGTGCTCCCAGTGCTGCTGGTGCTGCTTGTGGAATTCGTGGTGCTGGTGCCGCTGGTGCTGTTTGTTCCACTGGTGCTGTTTGTAGAACTGGTGCTGTTTGTAGAACCGGTGCTGTTTGTAGAGCCGGTGCTGCCTGTAGTGCCTGTATTATAAGTACTGCCGGTGCTGCTGGTACTATTTGTTGTGCCAGTACTGCCGTTATTATATGTATTGCTGGTAGAGTTTGTAGAACCTGTGCTGTTATCCATATCGTCGCCAGACCCGCCTGAAGTTGAATTTGTGGACCTCGTTGAATTTGTAGTACCTGTAGAATTCATGCCACTAGTGGAATTGGTAGTATTTCCTGATTTATTATTTGATTTACCGGAGGTAGAATTATTATTGTTTTTTGAAGATTTGTGGTGACTGCCTGTGCTACCACTGTTGTTCATATCCTCATCTGAACCAGAGGTACTGTGTCCGGAAGTAGTGGTACTACCAGACTTGCTTTTTGATTTGGTTCCGGATGTTGTACCCATTTCTTTGGAAGACCCGCTACCATCGGTATTTTTTGATCCTTTCGTTGCCTTATTCTTATGGGTTGAGCCCGTATCAACAGTAGTTGTTGAAGTTGTTGAGTTCATTGCAATTTCATTGCTGTTTGCGGACGTTCTTGTAAAAGCCAGAAGAGCTATTGAGGACGCGATGCATGCTACTAAAAAATAATTTCTTTTCATGTTATGATAAATTTAAGTTATACCCTTAGTACTAAAACATCGTACCAGCACAGCGAATGTATCCTAATAACATTTATTGATTAAAGTGAGAATTTATTTCCCAAAGCGAAAACCACAGATTATTTTGGAAAACCCCGACCGGATGTATTCCAAGTTTATTCCAACACGCAATTGTAATTATACCCTTACTCCTATAATCAGCACATCATCTACCTGCTCAAGGTCGCTCTTCCACTCTATCAATGCTCTATTAAGGATATCGTGTTGACGGACCATCGTTTCAGACTGAATGGATAGAATTAATTGCTGCAGCGGTTTATATTTATATTTCTTTCCTTTTTTACCTCCGAACTGATCGGCAAACCCATCTGTAAAAACATACAGGGTATCTCCTTTAACCAATTCAATTTCATGATTATTAAATTTATGAAGTTCCTCGCCTAAAAAAACACCAATAGGATATTTGTCTCCTTTTATTTCAATGAGTGTTGAAGGTTGGTCAGCTTTTACAATCCACACCGGATTATTAGCCCCGGCAAATTGCAGAAGATATTTATCGCCCTGCTTATCAAGTGAACAGAGGGCAATATCCATCCCGTCTTTTACCGCAGAATCTTCTATACTCTGACGAAGCGTTTCACTTAAACCGATATTAATTTCATCAAGTATGTCAGACGGCTTGGTTTTACCATGTTCGTTTACAGCCTGATTTAAAAGGTTATGACCAACAATACTCATGAAAGCGCCGGGAACCCCGTGGCCTGTACAATCCACAGCGGCGAATAAAATTTTGTTTTGCGTCTGAGTGGTGATTTCTTCGATCCAGTAAAAATCTCCGCTTACAATATCCTTAGGCCTGTATAAAACAAACGCATTACCCGAAAACGTTTTGTTAAAGGCTACAGTTGGCAGAATAGCTTCCTGCAGGCGTTTTGCATAGCGAATGCTTCCTTTAATATCGTTATGCTGATCCTCTATAATATTATAAGCGTTTTCAATCTTCTCATTTTTAACGGCAAGTTCATTGCTTATTTTTCTTTTTTGCACATATGCACGAATGGCCATTATTGCAAGCAGCAACACCAGCAAGCCGCCAACAGCTATCGACCCGCTTATAAGGCGCTGTGTTGCCAGTTCGTTTTCTTTAATTTTTTTATCTTTCGTGAGTAAATCAATTTCCCTTGCTTTTTTTTCGGTATCAAAACGGGCTTGCATTTCTGCAATCTGCTTGCTGCTTTCAGTGTTATAAATTGAATCGTTCATTTGCTGATACAATTCATTGACCGCGAGAGCCTCTTTAAATTGTCCAAGTTTCTTATATGAAGCAGAGATGCCTTTATAGGATGCAAGTATTCTGTCATTCGCCCCTATCTTCTTTGCTTGATCAAGACCTTTTTTATAATACTCTAGCGCTCTTTTCCAGTTCCCTGTTTTTTCATTGAAACTTCCCAGGTTGTTCAGGGCAAGCGCCATTCCATATACATTCCCTTCTTTCTCATAAATGGCCAGTGCCTTATTCACATAAAATCGCGCCTTCTTATTATCTTTTAAATCCTGGTAGGCATCCGCAATATTATTGTAACATGTAGCTACCGCATCGGCGTTATTTGTTTCCTCAAAAATTTTTAAAGCCTGGAAGTCGTAATCCAGAGCCTTTTCGAAATTTTTCTTTTCGCTGTAAACAGTACCGATCGCGATCAGAGCGGAGGCAGTGCCGGTTTTGTGCTTTATTTCCTTTGCTATTTGCAAGGCCTGATTTAAATACCGGTAGGCTTCATCGGGCTTATGCTGATCGAGGAATACATTGCCAATGGAGCCAAGTGACACAAGCAAACCTTTTTTATTTCCGCCCAATGCCTCTTTAATATTTAACGATTTGATATAATAGGATAAGGCTGTTTTGTAATCAGCGAGGTTGTAATAGCCATTCCCTATATTATGAAGGGCCAGGGCTTCTGATTTTTTTGATTTTAATTCAAGTGCTATTTTGAGCGCTTCACGGGCATGTTCAATAGCTTTAGCCGGACTTACATCCACCATTACCTCCGAGAAATAATTCAGTATTTTAATTTTGGTCGTATCAGGAGCCGTAATGAGTACTTTTTTAAGCGAGTCCATAAGACGCTCGTCCTGCGCCCACAGAGCATTGGAACTAAAGAGGACAATAAAAAACAGCCCGCACCTAAGGCTTAGGTTTTTGCGACTGCATTTCCTGAAAAATCCTGAAATTGAAAATATCAAGCGATGGGGGATTAGTACTATCAAATATAATAAAAGAACTCACAACTTAATGCCCATCACCAATATATCGTCCACCTGCTCATTGTCTCTTTTCCATGACATGAATGTTTCGTTTAACACACTTTGTTGCTCCTGCATTGCGTTAAGAGAAATATCGGAAAGTAAACTCCGAAGGTTCTTTGTCATGAATTTTTTTCCCTTTTCTCCGCCAAACTGGTCTACGTAGCCATCGGTAAAAAGGTACAGGGTATCGCCTTTACTTAAATCCAGCTGGTGATTTTTAAACTCATGTTCTTCATTTGTGAAGCCGCCAATTGAAGTTGTATCGCCTGCTACTTTATTAATTCCACTGGAGCTGTAATATAAAGATCTAACAGCGCCTGCAAACTCAACGTGCCGGGTTTCGGTGTCGATAAGGCAGATGGCGATGTCCATACCGTCTTTTGTTTCTGATGAGAGCGATTCCTGCTTAAGCGCTTTTTTCACCCCTTTATTCAACTGGTTTAATATTTCTGCCGGTTTTGTAATTCCGCTCTCTATGATAATATGGTTCAACAAATCGTTACCTATCATGCTCATGAAGGCTCCCGGAACTCCATGCCCTGTGCAGTCTGCAACCGCAACCACAATCTTATTGCCGCGCCTTGCGTGAAAATAAAAGTCTCCGCTCACTATATCTTTAGGTTTGTATAAAATAAAATATTCTTTGAAAGACCTATCCATTTCTTCTTTTGAAGGAAGGATGGCTTCCTGTATTCGTTTAGCGTAGTTGATGCTGTCGGTGATGTTTTTATTTTTTTCTGCTATTTGATTGCGGTTGGTTTCAATAATCTGGTAAGCCTCCTTGATCTCGTTATTTTTATTTTCGAGATTTTTATTTGCCTTGTGTTTCTGACGAAGTCCAACAATTAATAATGCAGCAAGAAGGCATACGAATAACAATCCACCTGCGACCGAGTTGCGCATCATCCGCTGATTTTTCACTTCCGCTTCCTGTATGGCGATTTCTTTATTTTTGGCTTCACTTTTAATTTTTTCGCTTTGCAATTCCTGGCTCTTTAATTCAATTTCCTTTTTACGGTGTTTTGTTTCCATTTTCTGACGGGCAATTTCATACATCTGGTGTTTTGTTTGAAGCAACTGTATTTCGTGGCTTTTGGTAAGCAGGGCAATTTCTTTTTCTTTTCTTTCAGAATCAAACCGGGTTTGCATTTCAATCAGTTTGGAAGAGTTTTCCTTATTAAAAATACTATCCTTAATGGCGGTAAATAATTTATAATAGTCCAGTGCCTTTTTCGTACTGTCTATTTTTTCATAAGCGGAAGATAGTCCAAGATATGCGCCTTTCAGAGCTACCTTATAGCCTACTTCTTTAGCTGTTTTAACCGCGCTTTCAAGTGAACGGATCGCATCCGGATACTTTTTTTCTTTTTCATAAATGTTGCCAATATCTATCAAACTCATGGCAATGCCTTTTTTATTATTGAGTTCCTTTCTTATCTCATAGGCCTTCAATTGATATTCCATAGCAAGGGGGTAATTTCCAAACTGGTAATAAATAGATCCAATGTTACCAAGATTGGAGGAAGTACCTTTTCTATCACCAGCTTCCTGCTTCATCTTAAGTGATTTCTGCTGATATTCGAGGGCTTTATCATATTCTTCCATCTCCATATAAATAACGCCAATGTTATTATAGCAACCCGAAATTCCGTCCTTGTCATTTAGCTCCTCCCTTATTTTTAAAGACTTTAACTGGTACTCGAGCGAGAGTTTATAATTGCCCTGCGCGCTGTATATATTGCCTACGCCCATCAAGCTGTTTGCGATGCCTTTTTTGTCGCCCATTGCTTCCACAAGCTTTAAAGACTTCAGGTAATATTCAAGCGAAGAGTGATAATTTCCCTCGAGGTAATAACTGTTGCCGATGGTATTGCAGCTGTTTATTTTTCCTTTTTGATTTCCGGTTTTGTTAGAGAGCTCCAACGCCTCCAATGAATACTTGCGGGCTTTGGAAGGTTCAGTCCTTAAATAAAGTTCGCCTAATGAATTAAAAATTTCTATTTTGGATTTTACATCGCTGGTGGTTTGAAGTTTTTTTTCATAGTCCGCAATTTTTGGATTTTGCTGCGAATAGAATGAAAAGGATAAGAAAACACAAAGCAAGATGAGGAGATACCTTGTTCTTACCGAGGGACTAAAGATACCATCTAAGATCGCTGTTGCCGCAATATATGGTATCCTCTTCATTTTGTAATTCAAATATAACCTATTGCGGGAATTTATCAAGGCGGTCTTGCAGAATGTTAAACATATTTGAAAAAGAATTGGTAAGGCTGGATCTGAAAGAGAGTGAGGTTTAATTAATATCAGACTTATTTCTTTTAATAATCAACACCATTTTAGAATAAACTATTAACTTAGGTAACAAAAAAAATGAATCGTTATCCGATATTTATTTTAATATTTCCGTTTTTAATCTGCGCTCAAACCAGCAAAACGGATTTTAAGAATAATCATTTAAAACCGCTTGCAACAAATAACCCTTCGCGTGAAAAGATATCTCTTAAATTTATTGAAAACAAAGGACAGGTTAGTGATCAACATTATAAGTTAAGGTCAGACGTTTTATTTTATGGTAGCACAGCAGAATTTAACTTCCATATTGGTAAAGACGGAATCAGCTTCATAAAAAAGAACAGCGGTTATGTTGATAATATCCTATTCTTAAAGTGGGATAGATTTTCCCGTAATGTTGCCGAGGCGTACATCACAATTCGGGATTTAAAAAAGATGGGAGTAGAACCTCAATCCATTGAACAACCATTAGATTTTGAAATCCCTGAAAGTAAAATTATGTTGGCTATTTATCTTGCGGCTCCCGAAGTAGATAACGACCGCAGAGCTTTAAATATTTTTCATGGCATACGCAGAGGAAAAAAAGAAGGACGTTGGTTAGGTGCTTGTTTAAAAGGCTATATCAATACTCGTGATGAAAACAATCGACCTATAATTGCTCCCGAAGGTGGCAAAAAAGAAGAACTCATTAAACGTGCTTTTGGCGACTTTATAACAGGCGTTTATAATATTGAAGAACTAAGACGTAAACTAAATAAGGAGGGCTTAGATTGCACAAGAAATTCGTTTTGGATGCTATTGCGAAACAAAGGATATATAGGCAAAGTATTAGTTCCTGCATACAAAGATGAACACGCACATTGGGTAGATGGTATTCACGAAGCCCTTGTGGATGAAAAAACTTTTTATGCAGTACAGGACATTTTAGATGGCAGAAAAAAGAACCTACCTAATAAGTTCCAAACCGTTAGGGATGAGTTTCCATTGCGAGGATATTTAACTTGCCCACAATGCAACCGCAATTTAACTGCATCTGCATCAAGAGGTAGAGCAGGTGGAAAATTCTTTTATTACCATTGCGGAAACGGTTGTAAGGAAAGACAAAAAGCAAGTACAATGCACGATAAGATTGTACCTTATTTGGCTAAAAAGTGTCAATCTAATATTCAAGCAACAAAGTTGTTTGCAACTATTTTAAAACAACAATTAAAACAAAACAATACTTCAGGTAAAAAGGAGATTGAAGGGATTTCTAAATCCATAGGTAAATTAAAACTAAGGTTGAAAAACGCAAAGGATTTAATGTTAGATGGAGAATTTTCAGCAAGTGAATACAAGGACATGAAATATGAAATTGAAACCGAATTAGACAAATTGAATCGTGATGAAATACAATATCGTGAAGGACTTGAGAATTATGACGAAAAGATTGATGATTGCCTTGAGTTGCTCTTAAACCTTGATAAATACTACGAAACAAAGAATACCGAGATAAAACAGAAGATTATTGGTTCGGTCTTCCCTGAAAAGTTGGTTTTTGAAAATAACGAGTATCGAACCACAAAATTAAATGATGTCGTGGTTCTAATTTGCCCGACAGACAAGGGGTTTGGCAAAAAAAAAGGAGGGAAGAAATCTGACTTTTCAGAATCTTCCCTCCGAGTGGATCCGGAGAGATTCGAACTCTCGTCCAAATAAGGAAAAAATAAGCTTTCTACACGTTTATCATTAACTTGATTTTCGATCAAAGCCAGGCGTTAATTCAAACCAAACTTTAACTTAGTTACTAATATTGTTTTACTCCGTAACACTAATAAAACAAACTACACATTTATGATGCTTTACCCGGCGCGCCGAGCAGTTTAGCTCACCGGAAAGCAAAGGTCACTTAATTCTAAATTAAGCAGCCATAGCGTAAGAGTTATCTTCGCCGATTGTAAGTTTTGAAAGTTATGTTTAAAGAGCCATTCTTACAACGCTCTACGTGCTTACCTATCTGATGCGCTTACTGTCAAAACCGGTCGGACCCAATACATTTTAGAATTCAGATTTATGATTTTAGATTTAAAATCAAAAAGCCAGAAAACTAAACAAAGAACTTATACAAAGATACGAATTTTTAAAGCCCACAGTCTGGATTTTATTTATATTTAACGAAATAAAAACTTCTCATGAAAACTATTCTTCTGCTACTCTCCCTAAGCTTCTGCACCTGTGCGCTCAGTCAGGAAACAACTAAATCTAAAAATTTAAAACTGAAATACACTGCTCCGCAGGGCTGGACAGCCTCTGAATTTGGCGGTAAAAGTCCCTGGGAAGAGGGCGGAAACACACTCTGTAAATGCTCAGGAGTTGTGTTCACGAAACAAAACCCGAATGGTAAACTACAAGTTCTTGTGTATCCATCCTCAACAGCTGGTTTGGATTCAGCCAAACGTAATTCTGCTGGTAACCTTCGTTTTGAAAACGTAGTGAAATATGATAAAATTAAAAATAAGTTCTTTTCCTTTGAAAGAAAACGTTCCAGTTTTACCGATACAAAAACCTCAAAAAAAACTTACGAAGTGATCCGATATCAAACAGCGATTGATGATCATTTCTATATCATATACGCCTGGCAGGAAGCGAGCGGAACCATTTCGCCTGATACAGAAAAAGCCCTTTACGAAGTGGTGAATAATATTGAGCCGAATTAATTTATTTTAAAATAAGTTCCTTGATTAAACGAATGTTTTCTTTTTATCATTATGACTTGTAACTAATCGCGGACTAAACTTCATAATATAATTTTTGTAAATTAGTCCTCAATTCAGCTTTTATTACAGATGCTATTCAGCTCCCCTATATTTTTATTTCTGTTCCTGCCGATTACCCTCCTTGGTTATTATCTGGCTCCAAAAAGGGTTCAGAATTACTGGCTCCTTCTTGCGAGTTTAATCTTCTTTGCCTGGGGAGGGGTCAGCTATACGTTTATTTTAATAGGCTCTATTATCGTTAACTACTTTTTTGGACTGGCGATTGAAAAAAATTTAAATACAAAAAAAGCTTACTGGTGTGCATATTTCGGGGTAACAATCAACATTCTTATTCTTGGTATTTTCAAGTACGCGAATTTCTTTACAAAGAACCTCAACGAACTCTTTGAAACATTCAAATTGCCTGAAATTCCCGAAACAAATATTCTGCTTCCAATTGGAATTTCATTTTATACATTTCACTCTCTCTCCTACCTGATCGATATCTATAAACGGCAAACTACGGCGCAACGAAATATTTTTGATCTTTCCCTGTATGTTTGCATGTTCTCGCAGCTCGTTGCCGGACCAATCATCCGGTATAAAGACGTTTGGATGCAACTAAAAACCAGAGAACACTCGCTTGATAAATTTTCTTCCGGCATCGAACGATTTATTATTGGCTTAGGTAAAAAAGTCCTTGTAGCCAATACATTTGCAAGAGTAGCAGATACAGTGTTCGCTCTAAATCCAGCTGAACTTAACGCTTTAAACGCCTGGCTCGGAACTGTTTGTTATACTTTGCAAATCTACTACGACTTTGCAGGATATTCAGATATGGCAATTGGTCTTGGACGAATGTTTGGATTCGAATTCATGGAGAATTTTAATTTCCCTTACATCGCACGGTCGGTAAAAGACTTCTGGAGGCGCTGGCACATCTCTCTTTCCACTTTTTTCCGCGATTATGTTTACATTCCGCTGGGCGGAAACAAGGTGAATACCCACCGAACATATATCAATCTTTTTCTCGTATTCTTTCTCACTGGATTCTGGCATGGAGCCAGCTGGAGTTTTATAGTTTGGGGCTTATTCCACGGCCTTTTTATGATCATTGAGCGTATTGGCTTAGAAAAAATTCTTGATAAACTTCCAAAGCCAGTTGCCATTTTTTATACGCTGCTCGTTGTTATGTTTGCGTGGGTACTGTTCCGGGCAGACACCCTCAGCTATGCTGTCAAATACTGGAAATCGATGTTTCACTTTGAACAAACCGCCGAGCAAACATCGCTATTTCTTAGCCTGGTTAATATTGAGCTCATTGCCACATTTGTGATAGCTATTCTTGGCGCATTTGGCTTTTTCAATTTTATTAGCCAGTTTATAAAGAAAGTCTTACAAAGTACAAAACCTGTCATCTGGCTCTTTACCTACTCGTATCACACTGTTTGCATACTTGTATATGCGGGCATTTTCGCACTATGCACTATGTATTTGATTGCAGGCACGTACAACCCTTTCATTTATTATAAGTTTTAATCATGAAACATGTTAAATACAGGGTTATAGCTTTATTTGTAATGTTTGCGGTTTTCATTGCATTTCCAATTATAAATAACTTTGCAGGCTTTGTAAAAGACATTCCAAGCCAGGAGAACCGAGCCCGGTCCAAAAAACCTTGCTTCGATATAAACTTGCTGGATCCATATCCTGAACTATACGAAAAATATTATAACGATACTTTTCCAATTCGCTCCCGTATCATTAAACATTTCACTGATTTTAATCTTCATGTTTACAAGAAATCGCCGTTTCCTGATAAAGTGGTTATCGGCAACGATAACTGGCTGTTCATGGCAGGAGGAGAACTTGAAGCTTACCTTGGCAAAAATCAACTCACAAAAGAACAACTCGAGGCGTATAAGTTGGACATGGAGTTTCAAAAAAAATACCTCGAAGAGCGGGGTTGTAAATTTTATTTTATGGTCACTCCAACAAAGGCAAATGTTCATTCAGAAAAGATGCCTTATACTTATTACAGAGTCAATGAACAATCTGTAGGTGAGCAATTGTCTGAATACCTGA
The DNA here is from genome assembly GCA_013816895.1 of Bacteroidota bacterium. Taxonomy (GTDB): domain Bacteria; phylum Bacteroidota; class Bacteroidia; order B-17B0; family Aurantibacillaceae; genus Aurantibacillus. Next base: position 1,412 of record JACDDR010000121.1, on the reverse strand, counting down.
AAAAAAACAGTAGCATCAGCGTTATATCGGTATTTGACGAGTTTAAAAAAATCAAAGAATCGGAACACATCTATTATAAGCATGATAACCATTGGAATAGAAAAGGCGCATTTTACGCTTCACAAATCATCATTAAAGAAATTCAGAAGGACTTTCCAAATATAAAACCATTGGCCATTAATGATTTTGAGGTTACGAAAGTGGTTAAAGAGGAAGGTGATATTATTCGGTTTGTGGGAAGCCCTGATTTGGGTGAAGACTACGAGTATGAGTTCATTTCAAAAAAAAGCGGTAAGCCTGTTCCCACAAATACTTTGAAATATGAAATCACTGACGACCCTGCAGGTCCTGCAGTTCAAACCATACATAACTCGGACACCATGCGCCCGAAAATGATGATTATGGGCGATTCATTTGCCGGCATGCTCTTCCCTTTTCTTTCAGAAAGCTTTAGCAAATCGACTCGTGTTTTTGATAACTGGCGTTATAAAATGTGGGACGAGGTAGTAAAAGCCGAAAAACCCGACGTTTATATTTTAATGATTTACGAGCCTTTTGTAGTGTATACACCTGACAACCATTCTAGGTTTAAAAAATAATCTATTTTAAAATAAGTTCCTTCACCTTATCTATTTCCAGATCCTTCCTGTTTAGAAAATCATAAATGGTATATTCCACGCGGTAATCCGGCATAATACCCCTGCCTGTTATAAAGGGACAAACATCGTGTACAATCCTGAATGCAGGCATCCGAAGACGGATTTTAGTATTGGGCAATTTGTAATAAGGCGTAATTCCGGCGTTACATCCTTCAGCAGCCCCCGCAGTTTCCTCACCAATAAACACAGCGCGCTTATGATATTTCAGATAGGCTGCCACCAGGCATGAAGCCGAAAAAGAACCACCGTTTATCAATACAAATATTTTTTTACTGTAATGGTATTTTCTATTTGGTTTAATAGTATAAATAAAGTTATCGGTATCGTTTATCGTTTTCTTTTTTGCGATCAATTTAAATCCAAACCGCATGAGCTTAAACAATATATTACCATTGGTATATTGTTTATAAGGATATGATTTGATTCCGGTTCGCAAGGTTTGAGTCTGCGCGGAATCCAGCAGATAGGACAACAGCTTGTAACTGTTTTCCAGGCTCCCTCCACCGTTGTTTCGCAAATCAATCACAAGATTCTCCGAATTATTTTTTTTCAGTTTCCGGAACACGTGCCTGTATCCTTTGTCGAACCTCTTCCTTGAAAAACTGTTGATTTTTAATACCATTGTTTTTTTATCATCCTCCAGGAATCGGTATTTTATTCGCGCCCGCTTATATACGGTGTATAACGAATCGTCCTTACCAATAAGTGGAATGGAAGGAATACTGCGCACCTTTACCGCAGGATAGGTTATTT
>JACDDR010000120.1 GCA_013816895.1 Bacteroidota bacterium | reverse complement strand
AATCAACCGAACTGCAAAACGGCTGGAACGGGACCTATCATAAAAACGGAAATACCATTTGTCAGGATGATGTGTACGCCTGGAAAATAAAACTATTCACGGTTTACGGAGAAAACAAAGAATTTTTAGGCCATGTTACTTTAATGAAATAAGTTACTTTCCGATACAGAACCTTGTAAAAATAGAATCCAGCAGATCTTCATTTGTAACTTGTCCAGTAATGCTTCCCAGTTCTTCGAGGGCATAACGGATATCGAGCGCTAATAAATCGCCCGCAATATTATTTGCTAATCCCTCATTTACTTTCACAAGTGCTTTTTCTGCGTTGCTTAATGAGTGCGCGTGACGGGCGTTGGTCACAATAGTATCCGTAGCGTCAATAGTACGCGTATCGAACAAGGCCACCAGCTTTTGTTTTAGGATGTCGATATTCTGGTTATGTTTGGCCGAGATAAAAATCATTTCCGGGTAATCACTGAATTCAGCCTTTAGATCGGAATCGTTTTCTGAATCAATTTTATTGGCCACTAATACCAGCTGCGAATTTCCAATGTGATCTTTCAACAGTTCAATTTCCATTTTAAGATCGCCACTGCTTATTTCGTGCGAATCGAATAAATAAATAACAATAGCAGATTTTCGGATCACCTCCAATGCTTTGTTCACGCCTATCTGTTCTATTACATCGGTGGTTGTACGAATTCCGGCAGTATCAATAAACCTGAACAACACACCATCAATGGTCATTTCATCTTCAATGGTATCGCGTGTTGTTCCCGGAATATCACTTACGATAGCGCGATCTTCCTCCAATAAAATATTCAATAAGGTTGATTTACCGGCATTAGGTTTACCAACTATTCCAACCGGAATACCGTTTTTAATAACGTTACCAACTTCAAAACTGTTTACCAGCTTTTGAATCACGGAAATTATTTTAGCGATAAGGTCTTTTAGATCCTTACGGTTTGCAAACTCCACATCTTCTTCACTGAAATCAAGTTCGAGCTCAATTAAAGCAGCAAAGTCAATTAAATTTTCGCGCAGCAATTTTATTTTGCTGCTAAACCCACCACGCATTTGCTGCATGGCTACCTGGTGCGATATAGCGGAGTTACTTGCAATAAGATCGGCTACCGCTTCGGCCTGGCTGAGATCCAGCTTCCCGTTTAAAAAAGCACGCATGGTAAACTCTCCCGGTTGGGCCATACGGGCACCGGCACCCAAAAATAATTTTAATAATTGCTGCTGTATAAAAATTGAACCGTGACAGGACACTTCAACACTATCCTGACCTGTATAAGAGGCGGGACCTTTATAAAGAGTAACCAGGACTTCATCAATGATCACATCCTGGTGAACGATCAAACCAAAGTGAGCAGTATGGGTGGCTTTATTGCTTAGTTTCTTTTTATTTTGATTTTTAGAACAGAAGTATTTTTCAACTACCTCAAAAGCGTGCGGTCCGCTCAGCCTGATAACGGCAATAGCAGCACTACCGTGCGCTGTGGCAAGGGCAACAATGGTATCGTTTGGTTGGTAGTTCATTATTTAAATATACAAATTATCGGCTAAGTCTCCATCATGACAATCATTTATATACATCATAGTCTAAAGCCTATGACGCAAACATTCCCTTCTTTCGACTTTGCTCAAGACAAGCTAGCTCGGGATAAACTGACTTCCTTCGATAAACTCAGGACAAGCTGCATCATAGTCTAAAGCCTATGACGCAAACATTCCCTCGACATGCTCGGGATAAACTACTCGTTTGCATCATAGTCTAAAGCCTATGACGCAAACATCGTCCACCTGTTCGAGCTGACCGCGCCATGAATCAAAGGTGTTTTCAAGTCTCTGCTTTTGCTCATGCATAGCAAGATGACTGTTAGATTCTAATAAAGTATTAAGAGCTTTATATTTAAATTTTTTACCCTGCCCGAATGAAAATCCGTTCAGGCGGGCCTTCTCTCCTCCAAACTGGTCGGCAAAACCATCGGTATAGAGATAAATTGTGTCTGCGTTTTTAACTTCCAGGGTTCTGAGCGTAAAAGATTCGTTCTTCTCTCCCTTCCCTACCGGCATTTTATCTTTTCCAAGCTCATGAGCTTTCCCTCCTGAAACTATTATTGGATGATTGTTAGCCGCCGCATAAGTGAGAGTAGCTTTATCTCCTTTTTTCTGAATACACATTAAAATACCGTCCATTCCATCCTGTCCGCCATCCCTAGATACTTCTTCAATAAGCCTCTTACGAACATGGTTTAAAATTTCGTGAGGCTCTTTTATATTTTTCTCGTTAATTGCTTCGTTCATAAAACTAATATTTAGAAGACTCATAAACGCGCCCGGCACGCCATGGCCAGTGCTGTCGCAAACGGCGAGGTAAAACAGTTCGGAGGTTGGAGTTGTAAGCTGGGCGTTTCCGCTAGATTGCTTTCCGCCAATGGAGCTTGCCCAATAAAAATCACCACTAACAATGTCTTTCGGTTTAAAGAAAATAAAATGCTCAGGAATGTATTCGTTAAGCAAAGTTTCGTTAGCAAGTAAAGTGTTCTGAATACGCCGTGCGTAATTAATAGAATCAATTATTTCCTTTTGCTTTTCTTCAATAATATAACTCTTTTCCTCCACCAGGTATTTCTGTTCTTCGATAATCTTCTTTTGTTTATTTGTTACCTGGAGGCGGTTATAAATAAAGATCGCGAACACCATCATCAGTAATAACACTACACCGATGGCTATACTTGTGAGTTTTTGTTTTTGTTCTCTTTCCGCCGACAATAAAAGCTCTTTATTATGAACCGCTTCATCAATAGCTTTTTGTTTATCGTATTCAAATTGCATCTGCACTTTTAAGGTCGCTTTTGAATTTTCAACGCTGTTTATGCTATCCCTCATGTTAATATAGAGTTTGAAATATTGTAAAGCATTGGCTGTGTTTCCTGTACTTTCCTCAATAGAATAAAGGGTTTGGGCCAGGGCTTTAATATGCGATGGGAAACCAATCTCCTTTGCGATCTTCATTCCTTTTAACGCGTTGTATCTTGCCTCGGTATATTCCTTCTGTTTAAAAAAGTAACTGGAAATATTCCCTAATACAGCACATACTCCCCGCTTATTGTTAATCTTTTCGTTCAGGTCCAAACTTTTATTATAAAAGTCTAATCCCCTTTTATGATCTCCCTGATTTACAAAAAGCGAACCGAGACTATTATAAGTTATCGCAGTATGCAGCAGATCATTGTGCTTTATGGAAAACTCTAAAGACTTAAAATAATAAACCCTTGCCATTGCGGTATCATTCATTTCATTGTAAATACTCCCCAAATTGCTATAGCTTTGCCCGACTCCCGATTCACTCTTTAACGTTAGCCGTATGTCAAGGCTTTTCTTAAAAAACTCAATAGCTTCATTAAAAAGTTTTTGATCAGTATACACACCAGCCATATTATTGTAAACCAATGCTATGTTTTCTTGATCATTTGTTTTTACTTCAAGAGCCAAAGCCTGTTGATAATAAGAAACAGCTGTTTTGTAATCACCTTTATTATGCGCAACAAAACCTTTATTAACTAAGCCATTAGAAAGGTTTATAAAATAAAAAGTATCGAGGTGCGTTTTTGGAGCTATAATGCTTTTTAAGTGAGACTCCGTTATCTGAATGATCTGCTCATTATAACGTGGCCATATTTTATCATCATTCTCCACATCAATAAGCGCATTTAAAATGCGAAGCCGGGTGGTATCGTGGGAAGCGTTCTTTAAAACGCGGAGCAAAGAATCGCTTTTTTGTCCGAAACAAAAATAAGAGTTTAAGATCAGGATGCTTAAATATAAAATTCTCTTTGCTTCGCGCATCATTAGGGGGGGTATGATTTCTTAATAGCGTATTATGATTTCATTTTCCTGAAATTCTCTATGAGTCCTTCACTGCTGTCAATACTGGTCTTTAACCAGTCAAAATACACGTTTACTTGTTCTTCTTCACTCAGATTAAAATCCTTCACTGTTTTCCGCATACGCGTTGTAAGCTCATACATGCACAGCGCCGCACACACACTGATGTTAAAGCTTTCTGTAAACCCGTACATCGGTATCTTAACAAACTCATCAGCCAGTTCGTAAACATCCGGCGTTATTCCTTCTATCTCTGTTCCAAACACAAGTGCAAGCTTATCATCCACAGGCAACGTATCAATGGTAAAATCATTTTTATGAGGTGTGGTTGCAACTATTTTATACCCGAGACTCTTCAAATGCAATAACGATTCGCGGGTATTGTTCTCGCTTTTATTATGCCGGTGGATAGTCAGCCAGTTACTGCTTCCCATAGCCACATCTGCGCTGATCTTCATATTATTCTTGTTCTCAATAAAATGCACATTCTGTATTCCAAAACAATCGCAGCTTCTTAATACGGCGCTTGCATTATGGCCCTGGTAAACGTTTTCCAGGACAATGCGGATATGATCGGTACGGTTGGCAATTACTTCATCAAAGCGTTGTTTTCGCCGTTCTGAAATAAAGCCTGATAAATAAGCAATGAGTTCCTTTTTTTCTTCCTGTTCCATATTGCAGTACAAAGAAAATGAAATTCTCTGATTAAATAATATTTATATCTTTGCCGCGTAAATGGTTCTTTTAAAAAAAGACTAAGAGGGAATAACGTGTAAATCGTTAACAGTTCCCGCTGCTGTAAGTTCTAAATAGGTTTGATCAATCTTTTGCCACTGGAAAGGTAGTATTACCACGGGAAGGCGATCAAACGGAACAAGTCAGAAGACCTGCCAGTTACACTAATATCGATGCTTCCGGGGGTTGGAGCAGAAATAATTTGAAAGCGTTTGCATTTGATCTATCGGTTAAATATTCTTTCTTGTTGCATAGCGTTATGCATGTTACACTCCTTTATAGCCATTGGTCAGGATACCATTGCTTTGAAAGAGGTAGACGTTACCGCCAGAAGGCTTGATCTTTCCGCCATTGGCAAAAAAACGCAGGCCATTGATTCTACCACTAAACAGCAATTTGTATACAACTCGGTTGGTGATATCCTCAATCTGAATACTCCAATTTTTATTAAAAACTATGGGCCTGGAAGTCTTTCTACCAGTTCTTTCAGGGGGGGTAACGCTTCGCAAACTGCCATCTTATGGAACGGCTTTAATATACAAAGTGGTATGCTCGGGCAGATAGACCTGGCCTTGTTGCCTTCGGTATTATTTGATAAAATCACCGTCGAATATGGGGGATCTTCTTCTGTATGGGGAAGCGGCGCGGTGGGCGGCAGTATACATCTTGATAACACCCCCCGGTTTAACCGCGGCTTTACCACCATTGCAAATTTAAGCGCTGGGAGTTTTGGTTTGTTCAATGCTTCTACCAATATTGAATACAGTGATAAAAAATTCATCAGCAGTACCAAAGCGTATTTACAAAATTCCGTAAACGACTTCAGGTACCGGGACACGGCAGACCCTGAACGGCCGGCTAAAATACAGCGGCATGCTACATATACATTTAAGGGTTTAATGCAGGAGTTTCGCTACATGATAAACAACAAACAGATAATCAGCGCAAACATCTGGTACAACAGAGGCGCAAGACAAATACCTGTTTACAATATTTATAATCTTTCGCGGGCAGAGCAAACAGATGCTAATTTAAAAAGCAGCATTAATTGGAACTATACAACGTCCGGCTTTAAATCCATCGTAAGGACCGCTTTTTTTAATGATCAGTTAAACTATACCGACAGCGTATTTTCCATTGATTCAAAAAGCCGTTTGCAAACCATTATAGCAGAAAACGAAAATAATTTTAAATGGAAAGAAAAAAATGAACTAAATGTTGGCGTAAATTTTACTTCGTATACCGGCCGGGTTGACAATTATGAGGGAACAAAAACAATGAGCAAAGCGGCGTTGTTTTTGGGAAATAAATTTTCGTTTTATAAGGACAAGCTCATTAGTTACGTCTCGGTGAGAGGTGAGTATTTCAGTACCGGTAAAATGCCGCTAACCGGTAATGTTTCGCTTGAATATAAACTAACCAAAAATCTAACATCAAAATTAAATGGCGCGAAGGTGTTCCGTCAGCCTACACTCAATGAGCTTTACTGGCGACCGGGAGGAAATCCGAATCTGTTACCCGAAGAAGGATTTACATATGAAGGAGACCTGGCCTTTCAAAAAACCTACGGAAAATTTTCAGTTTTTATTTCGGGATCCGCTTACATGCGTACCATTAACAACTGGATCTTGTGGGTACCGGGCCCTAACGCAACAACGCCGGTAAATATTCAGCAAGTGTTTAGCCGAGGCACTGAAACCAGCAGCAGAATTGGCTGGCAGAAGAATAAGCTGAAAATCAGCATGAGTGTTATTTCCGGCTATGTTTTATCAACCGTTCAATCTTCACGACAGGAAAATGGAAATACAGAAGCCAGGCAATTGATTTACACGCCAAGATATACCGTAAATGGTAATCTCTCTCTCTCCTATAATCACGCCACTTTAATTTATTATCATCAGTATATTGGCTACCGTTTTACTACAAGTGATAATTTGCAATGGCTGCCGCCTTACCATTATTCATCTCTACGTTTCAATTACAAAACGAGTCTGCAAACCACCAACATGATATTGTTTGTTGCCTGTAACAATATGCTGAACACTAACTACGAAGTGATTGCGGCACACTACATGCCTTTAAGAAATTTTGAAATAGGAATTACTTTATCAACCAACAAACCAAATAAACCAAAAGAAACCGGAAAAACACCGGAATAAAAAAAAACAAGAAATATGAAAAAAACAATTACTACGTTAACACTTGCGCTCTTTGCGCTTACCGGAAACACCCAAACACAGGTTACGGGCTTTGAGAGTTATACTCTTGCTCCCAATTCTTTTTATAAAGACACCAACAGCGTGCCTTTTCAATCAACTACCGCCATTTTCAGACATGAGTGGACCAATGGCCAGTTTGCATACTGGAGCGGAGGGTTTTCCTACACTAATAAAAACGATACCACGAATGGTAACTTTAATAATGTTTATAATTGCCGCGCATTCAAAGGCTATAATAATTCAGCTAAATATGCAACCGGACAAGATCATGGCATTATTGCTATGAAAGCACCCTACGATAAGGTGGACGGTTTTTACATTACCAACACCAACTATGCTTACAAATCCATGAAATTCGGTGACTCCTTTGCCAAAAAATTCGGCGGAGCAACAGGAAATGATCCTGACTGGTTTAAGATAACATTAAAAGGATTTTTAAATGGAGCAATGAAAAGCGATAGTGCTACCTTTTATTTAGCCGATTACAGGTTTGCAAATAACTCATCAGATTATATAGTTGAGAACTGGCAATGGTTCAATACCGCTATTTTAGGTGAAGTAGACAGCGTGAAAGTTTTCATGTATTCCAGTGATGTTGGGCAGTTCGGCATCAACACACCACTGTTTTTCAGCATGGATGACCTTACCATCAGCAACGCGTATGTTGGTATAGCAGAAAACACAAATACCTTAGACATTCAACTTTATCCTAACCCTACAAATGGTGTAGTTTTCTTTCAGAATCAAACCAACCAGACAATGACTATTACAGTTACAGATATTTCGGGTAAGATCATTGCTCGCGAAACTTCAGCTTCTGTTCAAAAAAATATCGACCTTTCTGCTCTTGATAATGGAATTTATTTTGCAGAAATAAGTATTGGTCAATCAAAGGTTACTAAAAAATTAATAAAAAATTAAACCAATATCAGGCAGGATGTGAACGTTCATATCCTGCCTTTTTAAATCACCATGAAAAAACATTTTTCACTTTTCCTTGCAATCGTTCTATTCTACTCCTGTGTTAAGGATAAACCAAACAGCGCCATCAACACGCAGGTACAGCTTAGCGGCAGTAAAAAGGTATACGTGGTAAACGAAGGGAATTTTATGGCAGGGAACTCCACCATATCTCTCTATGACCCGGGGAGCGGACAAGTGATAGAAAAATATTATCAGGGTCAGAATAATTCAGCAGCCCTTGGCGATGTAGCCCAAAGCCTGATCTTTTATAATTCGGGTTTTTACCTCGTTGTAAATAACTCCGCTAAAATTGTTGTTTGCGATGAACAAATGAAATATAAAGCAACTGTTACAGGTTTTACTTCGCCACGTTATATCCTGCCCGTGAGCAATTCAAAAGCTTATGTAAGCGACCTTTATGCCAATAAACTATTCGTAGTGAATCTTAACTCCAATAGCATCACAACTTCAATACCCTGTCCGGGATGGACAGAAAAAATGGTTCTCTCTTACAACAAAGTTTTTGTTACCAATATAAAACGCAACTATGTTTATGTTATTAACCCTGCGAACGATATAAAAACAGACAGTATTAACGTTGGTCCTGCTGCCGGTGATATAGTAGTTGACAAAAACGACAAGGTATGGGTACTCAGCGCTGGAAATAACACAGCCGCTATTGTTCCTTCGCTGAATAAAATAGATCCCTTAACCAACCAGGTAGAAAGCACATTAAATTTCGCATTAACGGATACGCCCGGCAGTTTATGCCTTAATAAAACTAAAGACACCCTGTACTTTTTAAACGGAGGGATTTTCAGGATGCCAATTTCTGCGTCATCGTTACCCGCCACTCCACTTATTCAGAAAGGAAACCGAACGTATTACGGATTGGGAATTAACCGCAATGATTATACAATTTACGCTTCGGATGCACTCGATTATATTCAACGATCCAATGTATATATATTTGACGCTTCAGGAAATGAGAAAACATTTTTTAAAGCAGGCATCAATGCCAACAGCTTTTATTTTGAATAAATTATGCCCATCTTTGGGCGCTGAGCAAATCGGTTAACATAATTTCGTTCGATGTTCCCTTTCCCGCCAATTACGGCGGCATTATTGACGTTTATTATAAACTTCTCTGGTTAAAAAAGGAAGGTGTGAAAATCCATCTTCATTGTTTTTCATACGGTAGGGCTCCCTCTCAGGAACTTGCAGCGCTTTGTGAAAAAGTATTTTATTACCCGCGAAAAACCGGACTGTTCTCAAATTTTTCATCGCTACCTTATACAGTAAAATCAAGGCAATCGAAAGAGCTGGAAAAAAACCTGCTCGCCAACGACTACCCTATTCTCTTTGAAGTACTGCATACCTGTTATTTATTGAATGATGAGAGATTTAAAAACAGGATCAAAATTTACCGCCACAGCAACATTGAACATCTTTATTACCAGCACCTGGCCAGCGCAGAGAAGAATTTTATTAAAAGAATATATCTTAAACTCGAAGCCAAAAAGCTGGAAAAATTTGAGCATGTTCTTTTTAACGCCAATTATATCCTGGCTGTGAATGAGGAAGACGCACAGTATTTCAGAAAAAGATATCCGCAACCCAAAACTATTTATCTCCCAAGCTTTCACGCTAACTCATCCATTGATATAAAAACAGGGAAAGGCGATTTCATTCTTTACCATGGAAACCTAAGTGTGTCAGAAAACTATAAAGCGGCTGAATGGTTGATTGATAAAGTGCTCTCAAAAATTGATAACCCTGCTGTTATTGCAGGATTAAACCCGCCAGGATTCTTAAAACTAAAAGTGTCGAAGCATAAAAACATACGGTTGATCGAAAATCCAAGCAATGATGCCATGGATAACCTCCTGGAGAAGGCGCAGCTGCATTGTCTGCATACCAGCCAGGGCACCGGTTTAAAACTTAAACTACTGAACGTTCTCTATAAAGGAAGGTTTATACTTTGTAATCAAAAAATGCTGGAAGGAACAGGAATCAAAGAAAATGAAACGCTTACAATCTGCAATTCACCTGAAGAATATCTTTCTAGTATAAAACGTTTAATGACTGCTGAATTTACAGAGAAACTTATTACACAAAGAAAAGACTCCGTTCAGGCTTTTGATAACGAAAAGAATATTCAAACCCTGGTGTCTCTCCTTTAAACAATCACCAACGGCACTGTAATCTTATGCCGTACGCTTTCGACCGTGGTTCCCAGTAACAAATCCTTTAAGGTTTTATGGCCATGTGTACCCATCACCAGCATGTCGCAATTATTCAGTTCAACGAGTTTTGGAATAGACTGCTTCGGATTGCCATAACCCAGCTGTATTTCGGAAGTAATGCCCTGCTGTTCTAATTCCAGCTGGTATTGTTTTAATTTCTGAAAATCCTCTTCCCGCTCCAGATCAAATGCATTCTCGCCATAAACCACCGCATTGGTACTTTCAAGCACGTGCATTAGTATAAGAACACTCTCGCTGTTGCCCAGTTGTATTGCCCTGTTTATCGCCTTATTATCGCTGGTGCTAAAATCCACCGACACCGCAATTCGTTTAACAGACGGCAGGGCGTCAATTTTAATGGGAGATAAAGTCGTATGAAATTCAGATTTTTTAATAACCCGTTCCTGGCTTATAAATGGAAGAATAAAAACGTAGAGTAGCATCATCAAACAAAACACACAGAGCGGAACAACTGTAAAACTGATCAGCATCGGGTTTTCAGAGCCTGTCAATAAGCCATCAATTTCCGCATACACAAGTTTAATGTTAAGGCTGATGATGATCAGCGCCGAAACCCAGGCCATCAGTTTCTGCCAGCGTGGCACCACAAACTCTCCCATTTTCTTTTTGTCGCTTACAAAATGAATCAGGGGAATAACGGCAAAGCCCAACTGTAGGCTTAAAATAACCTGACTCAGAATGAGCAGCTTCCCAGTAGCTGCATCGCCAAAAACAAGAATTGTAATGACCGCGGGAACAATGGCAATCAAACGCGTGATCAAGCGGCGGATCCATGGCTGCAAACGTATGTTCAGGTAACCTTCCATCACCACTTGCCCTGCTAGCGTTCCCGTTATGGTTGAACTTTGTCCCGCCGCTATTAAAGCCACAGCAAACAAAATAGGTGCAAGTGTACTGCCAAGCATGGGTGCCAATAGCTGGTGAGCATCCTGTATGTCGGTTATATCATGTTTACCTCCTTTGAAAAATGTGGCGGCTGCAAGAATTAAAATAGCCGCGTTCACAAACAAAGCAAGATTAAGAGCAATGGCACTGTCGATGGTATTATATTTTATTGCCTTCCTTATTTCTACAGGTGTTCGTTGAAATTGCCGCGTTTGAACCAGCGAGCTGTGCAGGTAAAGATTATGCGGCATAACAGTGGCCCCGATAATTCCAATGGCAATGTATAAAGCTTCGTCATTAGCAATAAAAGGTTTTAACCCGCTTGCAATTCCGGAAAGCGCGGGCTTTGCAATCAGGAGTTCAATAAAAAAGGAAGCACCGATCATCAGTACAAGGCAGATAATAAACGCTTCGAGCTTTCTTACACCTTTATTAAGAAGGAATAAAAGAATAAAACTGTCTAACACCGTTATGCAAACGCCAAATAAAATAGATACATCCGGAAACAATAAGTGCAGACCTATGGCCATCCCGATCACTTCCGCCAGATCGCAGGCAGCGATGGCAATTTCGGCGAGAATATATAAAAACAGGTTTACAAAAGGAGGATAATTTTCGCGGCTGGCTTGTGCTAGATCTTTACCGCTTACAATTCCAAGCCTTGCTGAAAAGCTTTGCAACAACAACGCAATGAGGTTGCTCATTACGAGCACCCACAGTAAGCTCTAACCGAAATTACTTCCGCCGGCAAGATCTGTGGCCCAGTTACCCGGATCCATGTAGCCCACACTGAACATATAAGCAGGGCCGAGAAAGGCAAGCAAACGCCTGAAATTACTCCCGCGCTGCGTGTTTACACTTGAATTAACTTCTTCTAACGACTTGTTCATTTTTTAAGGACGACTAAAATGTGCGAAGCC
>JACDDR010000003.1 GCA_013816895.1 Bacteroidota bacterium | reverse complement strand
CCCTGCTCTATGATGTTCATGGTTACATAAAAATCATCCACGCAAAACGTTGGAGGCACCTCGGCATAATTTTCCTTCCGCACAGCGTTACAACCTCCTTCAGCGCCAATCACGATCTGCCAGTTAAGGCTTTCATATAACTTGATCCGGTTTTCAATGGCCATATACGTTTTTTCCTGCCCTGAGATACCCGATTCTGAATTCGCGATTTTAATAATGTTGGCGCATACCTGTCCCACGTTTTCATTCTTAAAATGTTTTACAAGATTAAAAATAGTCTCCCTGTTAAAAATCACATTGGCATCCGTAAGAATTAAAATGGAAGAATCGCTTAAGGTAACCAGTTGGTTGATGATACCCGCTTTGCCGGTGCGACCTTTAAATTCCACCAGCTTTATAAAGAGATGTTTTTGGCTCCAGCTATTTATAATTGCATTTGTAGCATCGGTAGAAGCATCCGAACCAATAAGAAATTTTATTTTTTCGAGAGGATAAGATGTTTCAATCACGGATCTTATTTTTTCATCGAGAACCTTTTCTTCGTTATAGGCTGCCATCAGGATGGTTATGATTGGAAGATCATCATGAATGTTGTAAACCCTTTCAACCTTTTTTTTCTTTTTTGAAAAAAGTAAAAGTCCGAGTGGGTAAAACACATAGGAATGCAGTATAGCAAGTACACAAAAGCAAAACACTATGAGAAGAAAATTATACATGCAACGACTCGTAAAAACTTAAAAGGTTCGCAACTACTTTTTTATTATCGAACTCTTTCTCCGCCAACTTCTGAGCTTCACTTTCAAGGCTATGACGCTTTTCATCATTGTTCAGAAGTTCTATCACCGCGGCGCTGAAATCATCCGGGTTGTCGGCTATCAGAATGTTTTTACCGTGCGTTACAGGAATTCCCTCTGCGCCCACTGTAGTAGAAACAATAGCTTTCCCATACGACATCCCTTCAATGATCTTAATTCGCAGTCCGCTTCCCGTTAACAAGGGCACCAGCATAATATCGTGCTGATTGTAAAAATCTTTACTGTTATTAATATTACCAATAACAAGCACGTTAGGCTGATTTAATTTTAAAAACCGTTGCGGCATATTTTTACCGGCAATCACAAGTTTACAATCATGAACCGCGTGAAACACTTTTTTCCAGCAGTTGGACAGAAACCAGTCTGCTGCTTCCTGGTTAGGCATCCAATCCATCGAAGCAAAATAGAAAATAGTTTTTTGTTTCAAATGCCGGTCACCCGGCTTTTTATAATAATCTACATTTACACCGGTAATACATGTGGTTACAGGTTTCCCAGGCGCGAGTTCCTGGAACGTCTTTTTATCTACATCTGTAATACTAACAATGGCATCTACTTTTTTAATAACACTTTCCTCGAAACGCTTTAATTTTTTAACCTGTATTTTAAGGTAGGTTCTTTTTATCGCAGATTTCTCATTTAATAAATGCCGGTTCCATAAAATGGATTCAACGTTGTGAGCGCGCAACACAATTTTGGCCGTGGAATATTTCCGGATAAGATCAATGTAACCGGCTACAAACAATCCGTCTAGCTGAATAATATCAAATTTATGTTGCGTGAGTTTTTCCTCCAGTGCCTTTTCCATAGCCCGAAAACAAAACCGGCTTACGAAATACGATTGACCGGAAAAAAGATTCAGAAAAGCACCGTGAAGCGAGGTGTTGGTATTTTGTGGTACAGTAAGGTAATGCGAATCGCGTTTAAAATCGGCAGGCACATCTTTATCCGGCTTAAAATGCTTGCTGGTATTGATGGCTATGAGGTGAAGTTCTGCTCCGTTTTCGATGAAGCCTTTCGCCATGTTGTAAACTGCGATGCTGCTGCCATCATTCGGGGGAAAGGGCGCCTTGTTTGATATCTGTAAAATTCTAAGCAATTTTTTTCTTTTTAAAAAGGTTAATCAGCCACATGTAATAAATGCTTACATCAAAAATAGAAGAATCATTAGCAGCTTTATAAGTTAGAAAAACACTCACCGGCATAAAGATAGCCAGCGGAGCCCATAGAGCCTGCCAGGGAGGGATGATGCCGTCATAAGAAAGACTGGTAAAGGCTTCCGTTATAATAAAATACGCGAGGTAAAAGAATACCGCTACAACTACCGGCAATCCCAATCCGCCTTTTTTAATTATGGCTCCCAGGGGGGCGCCCACAAAAAACAAAAGAATACAGGCAAAACAAACTACTATTTTCTTATGCCATTCGGTTTTAAAAGAAATAATTTCCTCGTTACTCCCCTTAATGTTGGAGCCCGATACTTCAATAATCCCACTGTTATTACGCACAATGGTCATTGCATTCTGAACGCAGCGGGTATAATCATCGGGCTTAAGACTATCGTAAAAAATGTGCACCCGGGTAAGTTCTTTTTTATTTTTTGAAGTTTGAATGGCTGCTGCTGTTCTTCCGAAAAAATAAGTCAGAGATTGGCTTTCAAGTTCCTTTATCCTTCGCGATAATTTGCGTTCAATGGAATCCGAGACCGAATCAATTTGCCAGATATTAAGCATCTCACCGGAGTTGTTGAACCGCTCTTCTTCCGTTCGCTTCAGCTTAAAATCTTCAAGCGGAATATTTACCTGCAATTGCTTAAAATTAAGCTGCGACATGGATCTTTTTTTTGAATCCCTGTTATCAATGATCTCTTCGTAACGGTTACCGTCGCGAAGAGTAAAAATAAGTGCACTGGTGTCGGCAGTAGTGGACAATTTTCCTGTATGCGCGTACATCTGGATTGTATTTCCAAGATGAAGGCTGTGATCGTAAATATAAATTTCTTTGAGCGTGTCTTTATTTTCGGACTTAGATCCGACCCGAAGCGCGTAATTTTCGATCTTGTTATAAAAAATTCCTTCCTTAATGGCAAAGGTAGGCTTGGTTTGGCGAATGTCCCATAGCAAGGTAGACGATTTTAATGTAACAATTGGCAAGACGTAATTATTAAACATAAAAACAAGTCCGGCCAAAAGAAGAATAAAAACTAAAGCGGGCTTCATGATGCTGAAAAGGGATAAGCCCGATGATTTCATTGCTGCCAGCTCATAATTTTCGGCCATGTTGCCAAAAGCCATAATAGAGCCCAGCAAAACAGCCAGGGGAATGCACCGGGGCACAATAGCGATCCATGCGTAAGTAAAAAGCTGAACGAGATCGGAGGTGCGCAGCCCCTTTCCCAAAAAATCATCGAGGTAGGTAATAACCACTTCAACCAGGAAAAACAAAAACACACTTACAAACAAAGTAACTACAAATGGTGGTATGAAGGCTTTTAGAGTAAGTTTATGTAGTTTTTTAAGAAACACAATTTTGCTTTAAAAATACGTTTATTTACCTAATTTTAGGGCTATAAATTCACTAAACTTTGTTATTTTTGCTGGCTTATGATTAACGGAAAAAAAATAATCGCAGTATTGCCTGCATACAATGCCGCGCTTACATTAAAAAAAACCTATGATGAAATTCCTTTTGACATTGTAGACGACGTGGTGCTGGTAGATGATTGCAGTAAAGACAATACAGCGGAAGTCGCGAAAAACATCGGGATCAGACATGTTATCACTCATGAAAAAAACAAAGGCTATGGCGGAAACCAGAAAACCTGTTATGATACCGCTATGAAGCTGGGCGCCGATATCGTGATTATGCTGCACCCCGATTACCAATACACTCCAAAACTGATTCATAGTTTGAGTTATCTTATCGCAAATGATCTTTATCCTGTTGCTTTTGGATCGCGTATCCTTGGCAAAGGAGCTTTAAAAGGCGGGATGCCGATGTACAAATACATTTTTAACCGTTTTCTTACCTTCACTCAAAACGTTCTTATTGGTCAGAAACTTTCCGAATACCACACAGGCTATCGTGCTTTTTCGAAGGAAGTGATTTTAAAAATAAACTATCACGCCAATTCCGATGATTTTGTATTTGACAATCAAATGATCTCACAGATTTTTTACGCGGGATTTGATATTGCCGAGGTTACTTGTCCTACCAAATATTTTCCCGAGGCAAGTTCTATTAATTTCAGCAGAAGCATGAAATACGGTATGGGTGTGCTGGGCGTATCCTTATCACACTTCTTTAACAAACTTGGTTTAGCCAAGTCTGAAATTTATAAAACAAAAAATTAACGCAATGGCCATTTACCGTTTTAAGGTTTGTCTCGAAGACAATGAAGATATTTTCAGGGACATTGATATTAAATCTTCCCAAACCTTTGAAGAGCTCCATAACAGTATCCAGGAAGCTTTTAAGTTTGACGATAAGCATTCCGCTTCTTTTTTTGTGAGCGATGATTACTGGCGCAAGAACCAGGAAATTACACTGAAGAAAGAAGATCTTCCACTCGATGAAGAAGAGATCAGAAAAAAAGTGGATCCAAAAAAATTAATGGGCGAAACCAAAATTGCCAAATTTATTGAGCAGCCTCACCAGCGTTTTATTTATGTATTTGATACAGTTGCCCAATGGAGTTTTTTAATTGAAATGCTTAAGATCACTGAAGAAAGCCCGAAATTAAAATACCCTGCGATTACACGTTCCATAGGCACTGCGCCAAAACAATACAAACAGGTTCCAATCATTAAGGAAGAACTGAGTCCGGATTTGGCGATGGCCGCATTATTAAGCGACCTTGACACGGCCGATGACGAAGAAGTTTATAAAACCATAGACAAGGCTGAAGAAGGCGTTGAAGAAGAAGACCTGGAGGGCCTTGAAGGATCTGAAGGAGAAGAACAGGAAAGTGAGGAGGAGGATTTTAATGATTCAGATGGTGAAAGCGGACCGGCGGATGACCACCATGAAGATTAATTTACTTCATTCTCCAATTCTATAGTTGACCTTTTCAAGTTTTAAATCTGCTGAAAAAACTAAACATTTTTACAAAACTTGGAACATATTTTTGTCACTTTTGGCGCGCAAAAGTAACCAAAACGCTTTCAATCTTTTAAAGGAAATTTTTTCTTTCGCGAGGCAGAACAGCGAAAGAAAAACCGCTGTCAGTCCCGGCTTTCATTCTAAATGCCCAAAGCCATTATTGCCTAGCCTGTCCTGCCGCTATTTCTGCAAAAGATTGAAAATAACATTATCCGATCAACTATACCTAAAAACAATTTTTGAAGAATTACTAATTACTTTCCGTTTAACTTCGCAAACTCGGGGTCTATTACCCTTAACATATTCTTTCCTGAAAAGCGTACGTGTCGTGTTGAAAGAAAGCGTATGATGAGGCTTGTTCCCACTAATGCACCTGCAATGTAAACAGCGCGGTTATCCACCACCGGAGAGGTATTATTAATGGCATTATTTGCCGTATTAAGGGCCAGAAATCCAATACCACCAATAAAAAAAACTTCCTGCATTGTTTTGGCGAAATGTCCGCCTTTGTGAATCCGCACAGCTTTGATCTGATTAAGCTTAACCACCGAATCGTTTGCAAATACCAACAGACTGTCGCTCATGTTTACGATCTTATCTGTGCGGTAAAAGAACCGGCCCTTTAATTTGTATTCAAGCATATCATTCGTGTAGAATTCGAATTTTTTAATTTTACCAAAGCGGGTAACAAGCACCTGCAAAGTTTTTTGCGGATACGCCTGAAATATTGAAAAAATAAGAAAAACAGCAAGGATATTTAATTGTCTTTTCATAATTACTGTGCCGGAGATTACACCTAAGACCGAACTGGCAAATAATGTGCCATCAGCGTTTGCGGATCATGCCCCGTAATAAGTATGAAATTCAGGATTATTCTACTTTTCGTTTAATAAAAATAAAATCGCCCCCTTCATCTCCTTCATTCTGGATAACCCCGAATTGCGGAAGGCTCGTGCTGTTGTTTCCAACGGGCTGTTCAATGCTTTGAAATAACTGGCTGGCCGAAAAAAACATCTCCTTATTATTTTTTAATCTGTCTAAAACATATTTAATGAAAACGCTTTTATTCGGAACCGTTTTAAGAGTTCCGGATGTAATCGCTTTCCTGCTTGGCAGTTCATATTTTCTTTTGATGAAATTGTCAGCCTCTTCCATGGTAACTGACCGCGTCTTGAATATACTCCCGCTAAAACAGGCATCGGAAATTAAGAGTGTGTGTAAGGACTTTATTTTTTTTATGTCGGCCACCAACTGATCATTATAAAGCCAGTTGGAAGGGTTACCTACTTCTGCATCCACAGGAAGCCAATATCCAATATCGTTTTCAGACTCATAATGGCCGTGCCCCGCATAAAAAACAAGTAAGTTATCGTCGGGCGTTACTTTTTTAGACATTTCTGCAAACGCAATCACAATGTCCCGTCGGGTAGGATTATTAAGGCTTTTTATATTTTCCTTATCAAACAAATAACGTTCATTCAACACTTTTTTAAGCGCCATGGCGTCCTTTACAGGCAAGCTATCAAGGTCGGGAATATTAGGGTCGGTATAATTACTAACACCTATAATAATGGCATAATACTTACCGGGTTTACTAAAATCAACGGAAGACGCATAGATTTCTTTGGATTCTTCCTGCGTATTTCTCTTAGTGGTTTTTGCAACAGCCTCTGGTTTTGCTTTTTGGTCAAGGGCTTCACTTTTTTCCAAATATGAGATAAATTCTTTTAGTTGCTCCGCACTGATATCCGTAATATTAAGATAGCAAGCAGGTCTTCTTTCATCGTCATAATTGTATAGATAAACTAACTTAACATCATCAAGCTTATTATCAAGTCATTTTTTATAGAACTCTATTTTATTTGAAAATGGAAAAATAGGTTTCTTTTTACTAAAGCCGGTTTTAGGGAGCCCCTGTATCTTATTCAATGTTTTAAGCTCTTTAACCTGACAAAATTTTTGCGTATTTCCATATAGGGTTATTTTTCGCTTAGGAGGGTCAATAAATTTAACGCCCATATCAACGCCAACAACACCTTCAGAAGAATTAATAATTTCAAAACCAAATAAGTAATCTTTTGTGCCGGTAACAGCTGTGGCGGTTTGAGAAAAGACTGAAATAACAAAAAAACAACTGCATGCTAAAAGAATAAACTTCATTTTTTTTGCAAATAAAGTAAGAAGGAAGGGGGCATTTTTCATAGAACTTAAAAAGTGTAAAAAGTGATTTAGCTCAAGGTAGTCTTTCTTTTCACATTTCAGCTAAAAGACTAAAACAGGCTCCAATCAAGTTTTAACAATGACGCTTTCCTTTTCGACCTGTCAGCGTTTGCGGATCATGCCACTCATTGACGTGAAGAGTTCAGGAACTATTTTCAGCTTGTACACGCAAAACGCGTATACCCCCGTAACAATAGATCCTTTAACGAAAAGATTTAAAAAAGGACTTGTTCCTATTTCGGGCAAAAAGATCCCGCCGGCAGCGCAAATGCCAACCAGCAAAAATACCACCAGAGATTTTGAAGTATAAGGCTGGAAACGATATTTGCGGTAAATGAAAATGTATTTCACCATGTTGTAAATTAGTGAAGCTGCAACCGACGCTATAGCCGCTCCATAAATTCCTAACACCGGTATAAGAACAAGATTTAAAACAACGGTTATAATCAATGTGATTGCCAAAAGTATCGTTCCTAACACATAATATTTTGAATAAAACACAATGGCAGAATTGATACCTGTGGAAATATTTATAAACGCTCCAAGACTCACGATATATACTACCGGAAGGCAGTCCTGATAAGACGCGGGAAGCTTACCGATCTCATAAACATATTTGGTACAGGTGTTTATCCCGATAAAAAGAAGGCCTCCCAGGATAAGCAGATAACGAACAGACTGACTGTAAATTTTCTCAATTTCATCCAGGTTATTTTTCGCGAAGTTATCGGCTATTTTTGTGTGACTGATGCGTTCAATTGCACCAAGAGGCACTTCGATAAATGAAGCAATGAAAATGGCAGTAGTATAAACCGCAACAAGTTTTAAATCGGTGGCACCAAGAATAATGACGTCAACCTTCCGCAGGGCAATAGAGGCAAACGACGCGAGGCACAACAACAAACCAAAACTTAGCATTTGTTTGGCGGAATATCTTTTAAACAGTTCCTTGTTTGGCTTTAATGAGATCTTATCAATAAGAAGAATATAGGCGAGGATAATAATAAGTTCCGCTGCGTAAAGACCAATGAAAAAATAAACGTAAAAATCCAGAGAAATAATTTTATTAAAATATAAAATAGTAATAACAATGGTGCCTATCCTCAGAAAAATATCATTTAAAAACGAAGGAATGGTGGACTTGAACAATGCCTGGCAGTAAGCCGTAGTCACTGTTATAGCGGAGACGATAAACGTAAACGGAATAATGAAAATAAAATAGTTTACAAAAAGGGAAGCATCCTCGGCATAATATCCGGTGATAACAGGTTTCAATATAAGCAAGGCCGCTGCCGAAATTATAAAGCCAACGAAAAAAATCAAAAGTGTAAAACCCGCAAAACCATTGTGCTTGTTCTCTTTGTCTTTAAAAAAAGGATAGTATTTTACGATAATGTTTGGCAGACCGAGCGGAATTGCAAGGCCAATGAGGTAAGCAAAGTCGTAAAGTAATCGGGTTAAACCAAGCTCTTCTTCGGTAAGTAATTTTGGCTGGATAAAAATAATATTAATTGCACCGATAAGAATACCTATGTAGGTAATAACGGTGTTTTTTATCCCTTGTCTTTTAATTACTCCCACTACAGGTGTTGTGTTTTTTCAGAAATATTAAACGCTAAAGTAGTATTTTTTAAGTACTTTTACCCATACTTATAATGGAAATACCACGGATCAATTATACCAGCAGGTATAAGATTATTTCAAGAATCTGGGATTCTTCCCTGGTAGGAAAAGGCACCTTGTCCCGGCTTTTATCCAAAATTTTAATTCCAAAACCAAAAGGCAAAGTCATCAGCAAAACCAATTACGGTTTTGAACTTCTTATAGATCCTTCTTTAGATAACGGAGTTGAAAACAGCCTTTACTATTTTGGCACTTACGAAAAAGGCACGCTTAATTTTATTAAAGAAAATCTTAAAAAAGGAGATGTGTTTTTCGACATCGGTGCCAATATAGGCCTGATGAGCATTTTCGCGTCAAACTGCGTGGGCTCAACCGGTAAAATAATTTCCTTTGAAGCCAACCCTGATACGGTACCGATATTAAAAAACAACATTCAGCTGAATCATATTTCAAACATTACAATCGTAGATAAAGCGGTTGGGAATGAAAATGGCAGGATCAGGATTTACAACAACTGGGCGGTGAACCGCGGTGGCGCCACTCTTATAAAACCTCAGCAGGAAACCGATTCTTTTGAGATCGACATTATTAAAATTGATTCCGTGAAAGAGTACAGCGAACTTCCTGTTGCTATGATGAAAGTGGATGTGGAAGGTTTTGAAATGGACGTTCTAAAAGGAATGGAAGCTATTTTGAAAAAAGCCGATCCGCCAAAACTCATCATTGAATGCAGCGCCGACCGCAATAATAATTACGAATCGGTTGTCGCTATTTACGATTTTATCAAATCCGTTAACTCATACAAGATTTACAAACTCTCTCGCAGCAAAGAACGCATAGGTCCGCTTGTAGAAATTACCTCCAAAGAAAATCTCCCTAAACACGATAATATTTTTTGTATTAAAAACTAATGCAGCAATCCATTCTTTTTTTAAGCTACTGGTATCCTGTACCTGCTAATAAAAGTTTCGGCATTTTCATCAAAAGGCACGCGCATGCACTTGCCCTGGCACACCCGGTAATTGTGCTTGCCTTTGTGATTGAGCACGGAACCCAGTTCTATAAAAAAAACAGCGAAGTGTTTACAGATGAAGCAGGCATAACCACGCACCAGATTACGATTACTTCTCGCTTTAATAAATTAGTGTATGTTTTTTTGCCACTGCACTTCTGGATCCTACAAAAATATATCCGGAAAAATTCCTTAGTCGAGCCCGGGACTATTATTCACTCCAACATTCTTTTTCCCTGTGCCATCACCGGCTATAAACTTGCTAAAAAATTTAATTGTCCTCATGTGATTTCCGAACACTGGTCAAAAATTTCTAAATTTTTCAGTTCCTCTTTCTATAAAACATCTGGTAAGAAAGCGTACGACACTGCCGCGGCTATTACTTGCGTATCGCAGCAGTTAGCGGAAACGGTGAAAAAATTTACCAGCAACAAGAATGTTTCGGTGGTGCCAAATGTCATCGACTCATCCCGTTTTTTTTACAACGCTTCTATTAAAAAAAAGAACATATTAACGTTTATAGCGGTTGCGCACTGGTCGCCACCAAAAAACCCTTTTTACTTTACGGAAGCTTTAGAACAGTTATATCATGAAAAGGCTTTGCCCGAATTTCAATTGGTTTTGGTGGGTACAGGTGTTCTGCGTGATAAAATTGTATCGGAGAATTATGCTTACAAAATTGAATACATCGATTCTCTAAACCAGGATGAACTCAGTGAGGAATTAAACCGTAGTCATGTTTTTTTACACGGGTCGGACTACGAAACTTTTTCAGTGGTTATTGCCGAAGCCGCGATGTGCGGATTGCCTTGCATAGTGAGCAATGTAGGAATAGCAACCGAAGTTATCAGCGAATCTAATGGAGCAATAGCTGAAGACAATGTTAACGATTGGAAAGATAAAATTCGTAAAGTATCTCACATGCATTACGATCATGAAAAGATCTCTTCGATCTTAAAAGGGAAATATGATCTTCAAGCAGTGGGGGGACAATTTTCGAGTATCTATAAAGACCTTTGATGTTGAAGAGAATTTTCTATTTTTGTATAAATCAATTAAATCAGAACTATGACAAAATTTTACTTAACCGGCGCAATGGCATTCTTTATGTTAACCGCATCCTTTTCTCAAACAACGGTAACCTTAACCGCAAGCAAAGACGCTGCCATTGGTTATCATGACGGGGCAAGCACGGCTGCTAATAATTACGGCTCTGCCATTCAGAATGCCGCTTATTGCATTCCCGCATCGGCGTCTCCTCCTCCAGGCGTTAACATGAACAGGGCCCTTATCGATTTTAACTTATCCTCTCTCCCTTCTAACGCAACAATCTTAACCGCTTCAATTAATTTATATGCAACCGGACCGATAGGTTCATTACAGGGCCATACCGGTTCTGCCAATGCCTCTTATCTTGAAAGGATTACACAAAGCTGGGGAGAGTTCACAGTAACCTGGAACAACCAGCCTGCCACTACCTCTGTTAACAGTGTGATACTGCCGCAATCCACTTCATCTAATCAGAATTATCTGAACATTAATGTTAAGCCGCTTGTGCAGGACATGATCAGTAATTCTTCTACAAGTTTTGGTTTTCTTTTAAAACTCGTAAATGAAAGCGTTACAAACGGCTTATTATTTTATTCAAAGGACAACTCAAATCCTGCTTTAGCTCCAAAACTTGTAATCACGTATTCGGTAAACACTGCGGGATTGCATGAAACATCTGCAGAGAATAACAACCTGGTTCTGTATCCAAATCCTTCGACGGGAATTATTAATGCTTCGTATAGCTTGCCAAATACAGATCGCGCGGAGTTGGTGATGGAAGATATACAAGGTAAATTTATAAAGACCTATCCTTTAAACCCGAATGAAAAGAATTTACAGATAAACGGGCTTGACCTTGCTCCGGGTATTTATGTATGTAAAATTATATCTGGCGCAGTTACAATTGCTATTAAAAAACTCGTTATTTCCAAATAGTTTAAAAGCTTTTCAATTCTCACCTAAAGCGTAAAACAATTTCCTTCGAAAATGTTTTACGCTTTTTTATTGGTTGATTCTCCGCAACGTTTTGGAATCTATCCCAAATTGTGCAATAAAAGGTAAAGAATGTTCCGAAAACTTTTTTGAAATCCTTTCCTGTAACTGCAGCAAACGAAAAGCATCCTTTAGTTGAAAGCAGTGCAATTAAGATGTTTAATTTTCTAAGTTGTTTTAAGCTGTATTATCAAATGAACAATCTGAGATACGCCAACTATAAACGCGTTACCACATTATACAACAAAAAAAAGCCGGATCTGAAAGACCCGGCTCTGACTAAATAAGATAAAAAATTATTTCTTAAAATCGATGTTGTAGGTAATGCCTTTAATAGTAACCGTACCCGCATTATCGCATGGACCAGGATTAGCGCCACTTCCATAATCAATAACACGTGGCTCAACAGTACCAGGACCAAAAGAAGTAAACGTAGCTACACCGCTGATGAACGGATGCCACTCAGAATAAATTGCGCTTACTGATGGAGTAGTTACCACACCGGCTATTTTCTCAGTTGAACAAGAGAAATCTCTAACCAGTGCCTGCTCAGGCTTGCTATTGTCAATTACGAACTTGTAACTGATTACGCGTGAAGTAACACCGGTAACTGTTCCTGTATAAGCAAGTTTAGCCGCTGCGATTGGTGTTCCGGAAACAGTATACGTTACCCAGTTGATCGGAGTTAATTTGCTTGATAATACTTGTTGAGTATTGGTTAACGTTTTGGTTAACTTACCCTGCCAAACAATTTTATTTACAGAATCAGCGGCTACCTGGGGTTTAATGGAAAAGTACCCATCCATAGTCCAGTTTAGGCTCGTTGAAGCCAGGTTATAGCCAAACGGTATATTGTTAGTAATCACGAAAGGAACAACATCATCCACATACCAACCGTCAACCCAATAGTTATTCAAAGTTACTTTTGCGATATAACCCGGATCTCTGTAAAACTTGGAACCATAAGTTACGCTCGAAGATGAATAATCAATTACGATAGTGCCGTTACGTTTTTTGTTATCGCGACAAGTTACACTTCCTGTGTAGGTAACCGTAAGCTTTTTGGTAACAGTATCTCTTTTTACAATAATACTATCGTTAATATTGGTAGATAGGCGTGTAAAAAAAGGAGATGAGTTATTATAATTTTCTCCCGCATAACTTGCAATAATATCAATTTCAGTAATAAGAGCATTACCAAAAGTAACGTTCTTGGTACTTTCAAATTCCATATCCTGCTCAGGGGCTACATTTGTCTTCTTATTACAGCCTGTGAAAAATACAACTGCCGCTAAAAGTGAAAAACCCAATGTAATTTTTTTCATATTCATAAATTGTTATTGAAATTATTTTCTGCAATTTAGCAAAAAGATTGTAATGTGCAAAATATGTTAAAAGTATGATAGCCTTCCCGAATTGTAAGATAAATTTAGGACTAAATGTGCTTTCAAAAAGGCCCGATGGCTTTCATAATATTAACACCGTTTTTTATCCCATAAACTGGTGCGATATATTAGAAGTTGTTGAAAAACAGTCAGATAAACCACTTACCTTGAGTGTTACAGGAAAAGAAATCCAGGGTAAAACGGAGGATAACCTTCTCTATAAAACCTGGAAAATTATTTCCGGGCTGAAAAAGCTTCCGCCCCTCCATATTCACCTGCATAAAGTTATTCCCATGGGTGCTGGTATTGGGGGTGGAAGTTCCGATGCCGCCTTTCTTGTCCGGTTACTGGATAAAAAATTTTCCCTTGAACTTTCTTATGAAGAAAAACACGGCATAGCCTCACAGCTAGGCAGCGACTGTGCCTTCTTTCTGTCTAAAAATCCTTTGTATGCCATCGGACGTGGAAATGATTTTACTCCGGTGACGGTTGACCTCAGTAAATATTATATTTTGGTGGTTTTTCCTTCTGTTCACAGCAGTACGAAAGAAGCCTTTGATGGTCTCACACCCAAAAAACCAATGCATGACCTGAAACACATCATTGAAACCGCGCCTTTGTCGGAATGGAAAAATCTTGTGATCAACGATTTTGATGTAACAGTGATGAAAAAATATCCCGCTATAAAAGAACTAAAAGATCAACTTTATAAAGCCGGGGCTGTTTATTCATCAATGAGCGGAAGTGGAAGCAGTGTTTACGCAATCTTCAATAAAAAGCCTGAACTCATCTTTCCATCCAATTACGATTTCTACTTACAACTTCCAACATCTTAATTTTGGAAATACTAAAAAACTTTTTTTCTTTGTCCTGCTTAATGCAGATCATTATTCAGATAAAGAAAAAATATAAATGGCACTAAGCCATTATATCATTGTTCTTAGAGCTACGGTCTCTATTAATTTCACTCCATTCTTTTTTTTTTAAAAATTTAAACATTAAAAATATGTTATTGGTATTAAAGTTTGGCGGAACCAGTGTTGGAACGGCCCAGAGAATAAAAGATCTTGTTAAACTAACAGTTAATGCAACGCCAAAGATTGTTGTGTTAAGCGCCATGAGCGGCACCACCAATGCCTTGGTAGAAATAAGCTCGGCACTGTACGCGAAAGATGTTGTAAAAGCAAAAACATTAATAGGCGCGCTAAAAGAAAAATACGTTAAAGAAATAAACGAACTGTATTCAAAAGCCGAAAGTCTCGAAAAAGCGAAACAGTTAATTGATAACCATTTCTCTTACCTCAACGCTTTTACAATGGATATGTTTACTGCTAACGAAGAGAAAGCAGTCCTTGCCCAGGGGGAACTATTAAGTACCGCCATGTTTCATTATTACCTGGAGGAAATTGGTGTTGAATCGGTTCTGCTACCTGCGCTTAATTTTATGCGCATTGAGGCGAACGATGAACCTGACATGACTTATATCGAAAAGAACTGTCTTGCTGAATTAAAGAAATATCCGGGGCAAATTCTTTTTATCACCCAGGGTTATATTTGCCGTAATGCCTTTGGTGAAATTGACAACCTTAAACGCGGCGGAAGCGACTATACAGCTTCCTTGATTGGCGCGGCCATCAGGAGTCCGGAGGTACAAATATGGACTGACATTGACGGCATGCATAATAACGATCCGCGCATTGTTACCAAAACGCATCCGATTCATCAGTTGAGTTTCGACGAAGCGGCCGAACTCGCGTATTTTGGAGCCAAGATCCTCCACCCTACCTGTATTCTGCCAGCTCAAAAACGCAATGTACCGGTGAGATTAAAAAACACTTTGCAGCCCGAAGCTGAAGGGACGATTATTGCCAACCTCAATACTAAAGAAGGTATTAAAGCCGTTGCCGCCAAAGATGGCATTACTGCATTAAATATTAAAAGTGAGCGAATGCTTCTTGCGCATGGTTTTTTAAGAGCGGTGTTCGAAGTATTTGAAAGACACAAAACTTCCATCGACATGATCACCACCAGCGAGGTGGCCATTTCATTAACCATTGATAACAGCTCGCACCTTGCAGATATTATAAAGGAATTGAAAGAAATAGCAGTGGTGGAGGTGGAAGAAAATCAAACCATTATCTGCATCGTAGGTCAACTGCCTAAAAACAAAGCAGGATATGGCTACCAAGTACTGGCCGCTTTAAAGGATATACCCTTACGCATGGTGTCATATGGCGGTAGCTCTAACAATATTTCTGTGCTTGTGAACAGCAATCTTAAAAAAGAAGCGTTGATGGCTTTAAATAAAGGCCTGTTCAATTATAATTAATTTCTTTATCCATTAAACAGTAAAAAATGTTTTCACAAAAGCAATTAAATACATTTAAGGAAACAGAAACTCCTTTTTATTATTACGATCTGGGCGTATTGAATAAAACGCTTGCTGCCATTAAAAAAGCGGCTCCGCCGGAATACCATATCCATTACGCATTGAAAGCCAACGCTCACCCGCAACTCCTGCAACTTATTAAGGAAGCTGGTCTTGGGGCAGATTGCGTAAGCGGTAACGAGGTTAAACGTGCTGTTGAAACCGGCTACTCCGGAAACAAAATCGTATTCGCAGGGGTTGGTAAAAGCGATAAAGAAATTAATTACGCCCTTGATCATTCCATTTTTTGCTTCAATGTTGAAAGTGTGCCGGAGTTAAAAGTGATTGATGAACTTGCAAGGAAGAAAAACACAAGAGCAAACATCGCGTTGCGTATCAATCCGAATGTGGACGCCTATACGCACAAGTACATTACTACGGGACTTGAAGAAAATAAATTCGGAATTAATCCTTATGAATTTGATACGGTTATTGAAGAACTAAAAAAATTAAGTCACATTAATTTTATCGGGCTTCATTTTCATATTGGTTCACAGATAAACGATCTCACGCCTTTTAAAAATCTATGTTCGCGTGTGAACGAAATTAATAAGTGGTTTATTCAAAAGGGTTATTTACTACCTCACATTAACGTTGGTGGCGGGCTTGGGATCGATTACAAAGACCCTGACACAAACACCATTGTTGATTTTGAAAGTTATTTTAAAGTGTTTAAACAGTTTCTCGAACTTCAGCCCCAACAGGAAATACATTTTGAACTGGGAAGAGCTATCATTGGACAATGCGGCAGCCTTATCAGCCGGGTGCTTTACGTGAAGCATGGCATTAATACCAGTTTCGCCATTCTCGATGCAGGGATGACTGAATTGATACGTCCTGCATTATACCAGGCTTATCATAAAATTGAGAACATCAGTTCAGAGAAAAAAACGTCGCTTAAATACGATGTGGTTGGCCCTATTTGTGAAAGCAGCGATTGTTTTGGAAAGGCTGTAGAAATGATAGAAACCGAGCGGGGTGATATTATAGCGATAAGAAGTGCCGGTGCTTATGGTGAGGTAATGAGCAGCCAGTATAATTTGAGGGATAAGTTGCGTTCGGTGATATTATAGATCCAAGCCACGAATTTCACGAATTTCACTAAAAAGAAAATTAAAAATCACTTATGATAGTTAGCAAATAGTTTTTCAGTAAACTAAAGCACATTTACCTACAGCAGAAAATGAAGCTGAGGCTGGTGTTAATTCACCCCTTAAATTAGTGAGCTTTGTGGAATTAGTGGCTTTTTTGCTTACGCAAACTTCTTCTCAAATTCCTGCATTACTTCAACCAGCGCTTTTACACTTTCAAGAGGTAAGGCGTTGTATAAAGAGGCCCTGTAACCTCCAACGTCGCGGTGACCGCGTAATCCGCTTAAACATGCTTCGTTGCAGAGTTTATCAAATTCAGGCTCAAGTTCAGGTTTGTTTAATAAATAACACACGTTCATGTTACTTCTGTCGGCCTTTTCAACTGTTCCAACAAATAAACTGTTGCGATCAATTTCATTATAAATAGCATCAGCTTTCTGCTGGTTTAATTTTTCAATCCATGCGATACCGCCGTTTTTCTTTAACCATTGAAGGGTTAAAAGAGTAACATAAATCGGGAATACAGGAGGAGTATTGTACATACTGTCGCCTTTTATGTGAACCTGGTAATCCAGCATCGACAACATTTTTCGTCCTGTTTTCCCAAGAACATCCTTTTTTACCATTACCATGGTGCTTCCAGCAGGACCCATGTTTTTTTGCGCGCCGGCATAGATCAACGAAAAATCTTTTGCATTTACTTTGCGGCTAAAAATATCAGAACTCATGTCGCAAACCAACGGTATATTGCTTTTCGGAAAATCTTTCATCTGTGTTCCAAATATGGTATTATTGCTGGTAATGTGCAGGTAATCCGCGTCCGCAGGAATATCATACCCTTTAGGAACGTAATTAAATTTTTTATCTTCACTGGAAGCGATCACTTTGGTATTGCCAATCAGCTTAGCCTCTTTAATAGCCTTACTGGCCCACACCCCGGTGTTTACATAAGCAGCAGTACCGCCTTCTCTTAACAAGTTATAAGGCACCATGGCAAACTGGAGACTGGCTCCTCCGCCCAGATAAAGAACTTCGTACTCATCGCCTACTTCAAACAATTCTTTTACAGTGTTGCGTGCTTCTTCCATTACGCGCTCGTAATTTTTACTTCTGTGTGAAATCTCGAGCAAAGAAAGATTAAGTCCGTCGAAATTAATACACGCTTCCGCGGCCTGTTGTAATACCTCTAGAGGCAATATACCCGGGCCCGCGCTGAAATTGTGAATTTTTGAAATGGTAGTTGTTGCCATGATTAAGAATTTGACTTTAAAATTAATAAAATTTTGCCCTGCTTTTTCAATCCTTGAGTAATTTAATTTCTTTGTTGGAAAGGGTGATAATTAACAGGCTATTTTCACACATTTGAACATCCTCTACCCCGCTCCAGATCCTTACGCCACGCCTATCGATGATCTCAGATTTGTCTTCACCGGTGAGATAAAAATGGGACGACAGTTTTTCGATTTCCTCTTCTGAACTAAAAATCTCCTTTCCCTGCAGGTTTATTAACGCGTTTTTTTCTTTCGATGTAACAATGGCAAGACTATCGCTGAAATCCCGGGCTTCATCAAATTTATAGGGGATTACAAGCGTTAACTTTCTGTCAACATACCCATACTTTTTTTTACGTTTTACGCGTATCAACCCGTTCGAGGCAAAATTAATTTCATCGTAGGTGCCAAAATCTATTGTTTGCTTTCCGTTCGCATCAATCAGTCCCTGTTCGCCCTTCCTTAAAAGCTTAAATGCGCTTCCATTCGTGTAATACTCTGCCGGCTTTTCTTTAATATAATCGTATGCAATCTGCGAAATGTAACAACCATTACCGTTATAAAAACCATACAATCCATTCTTTACAACAATGTAGGTGTTTCCCGCGGCTCTTACAATCAGATCCATTTGAGGCTCTAACACTAAATTTCCGTTTGCGCTGATTAAACCAAATACATTATTCTTTTTAATGATAGCCATGCCTCCGGAGTTAAAATCCGAGATCCACTCGAAGTCGGCTTTGTGCACATAGCCATCCTTTGACACAAATCCATATTTCCCATCTTCAATATAGTAAGCAAAATCATTTTTAAAATCACCAAGTTTTTGAAACCGTGATTCAATAATAACTTGTCCAACATGGTTAATGGCGCCATATTTATTATTTATTTTTACCACATACACCTGGTTCGACAGTTCATTCACCTCCTCGTACCCCCCCGATATCACCTGCCCCTGGCGGTTAATAAACATCCATTTATTTCCTTGTTTCACCGCCGATATACCATTTTGAAAGGGATACGCTTCGTTATAAAACTGGTTAAAAGGATTCATGTTCTCCTTGTTGATAAAATAAACCGTATCGTTTTTATTAACTACTGAAAGGCCCTCGCTGAATTTGCTTACCACATCGTAAACCGGCCTGATAACAAGGCGTGCCGTGGAGTCGATAAATCCATAAACATCCTGTTGCTCATATGGAAACAAGCGGACTTTATTTAATTCAAGTTCCCTTAAAATTGATTCTTTAAACGGGAAAGAAGGATAACAGCGGAGAAATTTTTCAAGTTCATGGTTCGAAAACGATTTTACAGTCAGTGAAAAAAGAAGTTTCCAGGCTTCGGTGTTCTGAGGTGCATTAGGGTAAGATTTTACAAAAGAGCTCAAACCACTGGTATCTGAGTTGGTCTGGTAGAGCTTATAAAGATTTTCATATGCGGTATTAACCATTACACTGGAAGGATTTTTAGAGAGAAAACGGATGAGCTGGGCCGAAGTTCCCTCCTTCGTTTCCTCATTATAAACCTGTCGCTGAAATAACAGCAAGGCCTCCTGCAAAAATGCGCTCTGCGGATGGGTATGAATAAATTCCCGGGTGGAATCACTTCTGTTTTTGAGTATGCATGCATTGTATTCCAGTTCATCGCGAAGGTAAACGGCCTGTTCGCGCAATAAGGGATTGGCGTTATAATTGGCCATTAAAAAAGCATTATAGGTCTCAACAGTACCGCTCTTTTTTATTTTATTCCATTGCCGGAAGCCCACAGTATCGCATAATGCAAGTGTAGAAACACTGTCGATACTGAAGCCGCCAATATTCTGCTTAATTGGCTTTTTAAGGAAAGCTACATAGCCTAAAGAAGCGTATTTAGCGGCGCTGTCGAGGTTATAAAAAGGATTATCATTGCGGCTGAAGATGGCGGCCAGTCCGTAAGCTGCGGGCGCATCTGCCTGTTTTTTAAGGGCTTTGTAAAACTGTTTCTTTGCCAGGAAATAATCATACATGCTTAAGGCCTCAAATCCTTTTTTAACCGAGGGCATTCCTGTAAAAAAGGCGAATAAAAAGCAAGCCGTGAGGGCGGTCCGGTAAAAAATATGAATGGTTCTTTTCAGAAAAATTAAAATGCGAAGTTCAAAAAATTATAAGCAATAAAAAATATATTCCCGCCAATAGAACGTATATTTGCAAACATAATATGTTAACCCCCGGCCGGCTTCTATTTGTTATTCTTTTCTCCCTTGTTTTCATCGGAGGACTCATTTGGTCTTACCGTAAAGACCTGGCAGTGACTAAAATCCACTTTAAAAAGCCCTGGTTGGTGCTTATTGGAATTCTTCTGTTTATAAGTATTCTTTTTTTAATTGTTAAAATCCGGAAATTCCTTTAATTCGTCGATATTTTTTATAATTTTGTACTCTTAAAATCAATACTAAATAAAACATGAAGAATCTTTTAACTTTGGCAGTTCTGGTTACTTTTACAGGAAAGGTTAACTCAGCTACCCTCGTTGTTGAAGGAAAGTATCAAAACAAGAACGTTTTTGTTCAGAACGCGTTCAATAGCAACGGCGTAGGCTTTTGTGCCCAGGAGATTAAAGTAAACGGAAAAATTACAACAGATGAGACCAATTCAAGCGCTTTTGAGATTGATTTGGCCTCTTTACAACTAAAATACGGTGAAAGTGTTACCATCGAAATCGTTCACAAGGACGGTTGTACTCCAAAAGTACTTAACATGGAAGACCTTAAGCCAAAACCTACATTTGAGGTTTTAACCATGAATGCCTCTCCGGCAGGTTTAATTACCTGGACCACCAAAAACGAAACAGGCGCTTTACCTTATATCATTGAGCAATACAAATGGAACAAATGGATTCCGATCGGAGAAGTAAACGGTATTGGTTCTCCTGAAAATCATTCTTATTCTTTCCAGGCAACTTTACACAGTGGCGAAAATAAATACAGGGTTAAACAAAAAGGACTTAACTCTATCGCTAAATACTCACAGGAAGTTACGGTAAAATCAACCAGCAATAAACCTTCTTTTGCTATTGCAAAGGGTAACGCGGGTATCGATTTTAATTCTGAAACAGGCTACGAAGTTTATGACGCTTACGGGGTTGTTGTTAAGAAAGGTTTTGGCAAACAAATCAAAACTGATAACCTTGGAAAAGGTCAGTACTACCTGTGTTATGATAACACAATGACTGAATTTAAGAAATAGTTTTAAGCAACACTTTAAACTCGCTCAATATCATAGCGGTTGCGCCCCACACTTTTAAGCCCTCTATTTCAAAATAGGGGGCTTTTCTTTTCCCATTATTAAAAACAGTAATCATTCCATCTTTAACCAGGGCTTCGTCCATTAGCGCATCAAGGTACAATCGTACGATCTGTTTAACTTCCCGAACGTGAGGCGTCATAAAAACATGCGGCGAAGTGCAGTAAGCTACTACAGGTTGTACTAAAAAATTACTTACAGGAATATATAATCTGCTGAGTGTTCCTAAAATCTGAACGTTATCTTTAAGCCCTATCTCTTCTTCACATTCACGCAACGCAGTAGCAGTAAGGTCACCATCCGCTGGTTCAAATTTTCCACCGGGCAAACTCACCTGCCCCGAATGCACCCCATCATAAGCGAACCGTTCGGTTAAAGGAATAAATAATTCATTGTCTTCGTCCCTGCAAATAACAAGCAACACCGCGCTCATTTTAAATTTACTTGCATCGCCGTAATCAGCCAGTTTGCCACGCTCAGAAGGAGCCATGATGTATTGAGCTGTCTCTCCGGGCAAGGGTTCTTTTAACTTTTGTATAATGTTATTTATAATATGTTGCACAAGAATAGGATGAGTTTAACCGCTTAAATTAATTAAATTTGTACAATAATTAAGCCAGGTTAAAAGGCAGAAAACCAATTGGCTAACTGTATTTTAAAGAATGCAAAAGAACCGACCCATCAACTGCCGAAAAAATTATGACTAAAATAAAATTAAATACGATTGAGGAAGCGCTGGAAGACATCCGTAATGGCAAAGTAATTATTGTGGTGGATGACGAGAGCCGTGAAAATGAAGGTGATTTTATAACAGCAGCCCGCAACGCCACGCCCGAAGTAATCAACTTCATGGCAAGGCATGGTCGCGGTCTCATCTGCGCCCCGCTCACCGAAGAACGCGCGCATGAGTTAAAGCTTGACATGATGGTTCCTGCAAACACCTCCTTACACGAAACTCCCTTTACTGTTTCCGTTGATCTTCTTGGTTTCGGTTGCTCTACAGGCATTTCAGCTTCCGACCGTTCCAAAACCGTTAAAGCGCTTATTGATCCATCCATTAAACCTTCTGATTTTGGAAGACCCGGACACATTTTTCCGTTAAAATCAAAACCGGGCGGAGTATTGCGGCGCACCGGGCATACCGAAGCCACTGTAGATATTTCAGTCCTTGCAGGTTTTGAACCCTGCGGCGTATTGGTAGAAATTTTAAATGAAGATGGAACCATGGCACGTTTGCCAGAGCTGATGGAAATCGGAAAAAAATTCGATCTGAAAATTATAAGCATAGAAGACCTTATCTCTTACCGGCTTGAGAAAGAAAGCATCGTTACCCGCCAGGTAGAAGTTCAAATGCCTACCGACTGGGGCACTTTTAAACTGATTGATTATAGAGTAGAAACCAACGGCCAGGAACATCTGGCGCTGGTGAAAGGCGAGTGGGATAAAGATGAGCCCGTTCTTGTGAGAATGCATTCCTCCTGCGTTACCGGCGATATCTTCGGAAGTTGCCGTTGCGATTGCGGCGAACAATTACACAAATCGATGCAGATGATTGAAAAAGCCGGAAAAGGCGTAGTGGTTTATTTGAATCAGGAAGGTCGCGGCATTGGCTTATTAAATAAATTAAGAGCCTACAAATTACAGGAGGAAGGACTGGATACCGTTGAAGCCAATGTAGAACTTGGATTTAAAGTGGATGAGCGGGATTACGGCGTGGGAGCACAGATTTTGCGCGACCTTGGCGTTAGGAAAATGAAACTGATGAC
Source organism: Bacteroidota bacterium (assembly GCA_013816895.1). Classification (GTDB taxonomy): domain Bacteria; phylum Bacteroidota; class Bacteroidia; order B-17B0; family Aurantibacillaceae; genus Aurantibacillus. The sequence continues at coordinate 51,128 of JACDDR010000003.1, read as the reverse complement.
CAACAATCCCAAAAAACGTGCAGGCCTTATAGGGTACGGATTAGAGATCGTGGAAAACATCAGCATTGTGATTAAATCCAATCCGCACAACGAAAAATATCTGCAGACAAAAAAAGATAAAATGGGTCATTCGTTTTAAATCTTCTCACAGCAAATTACAAATAGATTCATGTCCAAGCCACTTTCTGCTTTTGAATTTGAATCGGTAGTAAAAAAGCAATTGCCCTTTGTTGCCAACCACGATCAGGAAACGGCGATAGGATTAATCAGTCAATTTATTTTTGACCCCGATGAGCGCGGGGTTTTTATTTTACGTGGATATGCGGGTACCGGTAAAACCAACCTGATTTCAGCTTTTACAAAAGCGCTTCCCAATATTAAATGGCGAAGTGTTCTACTTGCCCCCACTGGCAGGGCTGCCAAGGTGATCGGCAATTACGCGCAAAAAGAAGCGCAGACCATTCATAAAAAAATTTTCAGGAAAACAATGAATGAAGATGGCGCAATGCTTTTTACGCTCGCTGAAAACCTGCACCGGAATACTTTGTTTATTGTTGACGAAGCGTCGATGATAAATGCCGACAGTGTAAACGAAAGCGGACTCTTCAATAATCTTCTTGAAAATTTATTTGAATATGTTTATAGTGGCGAGAATTGCAAACTCATACTCATTGGTGATACGGCGCAGCTTCCGCCGGTGGGCAGCAATGATAGTCCTGCGCTGGATGAAAAATATCTTAAAAACGCTTTTCATCTGAACATCCGTTTTTTTGAGCTTCGCGAAGTTGCCCGCCAGCAAAGTGAAAGCGGAATACTTTTTAATGCCACATCGCTCCGTGAAAATTTATTAAACGATGAAACTATAATTCCCAAAATAACCTGCGCCAGCGATGTGGTAAATGTACCAGGGGATGAGCTGGAAGATATTTTAAATTCAGCGATATCACAGTATGGGGAGGACAACATTATAATTATTACAAGGAGCAACAAACGCGCCAATTTATTTAACCAGAGTTTTCGTAACCGTATTAAACTTTACGAAGAAAATGTGTGCACCGGCGATAAAATAATGATCGTAAAAAATAATTATTTCTGGGCCGGGGAAAAAACTCAGGACATAAGCTTTATTGCCAATGGCGATATTGCTGAAATAACGAGGATAAGAGGAAGAGAAGAAATATATGGTTTTAACTTTGTAGATTGTAACATCAAGCTTATTGATTATCCTAACCTGCCGGAGCAGGAAGTAAAATTGCTGATCGATTGCCTGCATTCCGATAATCCCGCCCTCACAACAGAACAACAAAAAAGTTTATATACCAATGTGTTGGCGGATCTGAACAACGAACCTGTACGTTCTGTCAGAAAGGTATATGTAAAAAACAGTCCTTACTATAACGCGTTGCAGGTAAAGTTCAGTTACGCGGTTACCTGCCATAAATCTCAAGGCGGACAGTGGCCGGTAGTCTTTATCGACCAGGGTTATATAAAGGAAGAGGATATTGACCGTAACTACATCCGCTGGCTTTACACCGCTATCACCCGTGCCACGGAAAAAGTGTACCTCATTAATTTTAATCCTTTGTTCTTCAGTTAATTAAAAAGCGGTTTAAACAGACATATAATAACATAATCGGCCAAAATTTTACCATTTCGAATAAATATTGTATTTTTAAACAGTTATTATTCAATGAGAAGAAGCGTTGCCCTGATTATATTATACGTTTGTATATTCCCCCTGTACTCCCAGAACTTCACGCGTCCCGGTGACTGGAAAAAGTTTAGGAAGGAAGTATTCGTTACTATGGGCACTGCTAATTTCCTTGGTGATCTTGGGGGCAGAAGCAAAATAGGTACAGATTACAGTCCTGTCGACCTGAACTTCCAGGAAACCCGAACTTCATTCGGCCTGGCTTACCGCTATAAAATTTTAAGGTGGCTAAATATTGCCAGTAAATTCAATTACCTTATTGTAAGAGGAAATGACGCGCTTACTGCTGAACCATTCAGGCACAACCGTAATCTGAATTTCAAAAGCAATATTTTTGAGTTATCCGGCCGGATTGAAATTGGCTGGCAGAGCCAGAAAACCGGTAACCGCTACGGCATTAAACGGACTTTAAACCGTAGAATGAAAAGCAATAACCAGTGTATTTTTCTGTTCGCAGGCATTGGAGGCTTTTATTACAACCCAAAAGGTTATGGTCCATCAGGTTACGTTAGTCTAAAACCGCTTCATACCGAAGGGCAGGGCTTGGCCGGAGGCCCTAAACAATATACTAATTACAGTGTCTGTATCCCTTTGGGAATTTACTATAAGGCAACTTTTCAAAAGGTATGGACCGTTGGAATTGAATTTGCCTGGAGAAAAACATTTACCGATTACATTGATGATGTGAGCAGCCGATATTACGACAATGCGTCTATTTCGGCAGCTTATGGCCCTCTTGCGGCGCAAATGGCTGACCCAAGTCTCGGAGTTATTCAGGGGGCTACCTTGCCGGATGGATCGGGAGTGGCCGCTCAACGGGGAGATATTCAAAAAGACTCTTACGTAACCCTGGAATTAACTGTTGGGTACATCTTTAAACAAAAGCGTAAACGCGCAAGGTTAAGAAGTAAGTTTTAAGCTTATCCTCTCTTCTTAGCTATAACACCTGCATTTCAATGTCAGCGTTACCTTTTTTGTCAGCGTTGGAATATTTAATGGAAAGAGTCTGAGAGTCGAGAGCTAAGTTAAATTGCCCTGAACTTTTTTTGTCCTTCCGTACCCGCTTCTGTGTCGCACGAATTGCTTTATTATAAAGAGCATAATATCTACCGACTTCTTTACTTGATTTTATAATGTCTTTGTCTATTTTGCATATTTCAAAGCCAGAGCCCGTGCAAATTAGCGTATCGCATTGGTCTGAATTATTACTGAAACGATAAACGTTATACCCGATTTTACCAAACGTCAATATTTTTTTTGTCCCGCCATGTCTTGAAACATACATTTTTTTGTTTTGGGCATTTGCGTATTGTGTCGCAACCAAACATATTAAAAGGATTAAGGCTGATTTTTTCATAACAATAGATGTTTTTAGTCTAACGTAAAACTTCAAATAAAGATACAAATATTTTCGTCTAGTGAAAAGCTCTTGTCTGCGAAACGCGAACAGATACTCAATCTAAATCTATCGTTAACCGAGTAAGGGCTAAAAAGCAAAAATCCAAAAAAATTAAACTTATTTCTTCTTCGCCTTCGTTCCTACAAATCCGGTAACTTTAATCTCCACTCTCCGGTTTTGAGCGTGTTGTTCTTCGGTACAGGTGGATGCTTTTTTACCCTCGCATTTACAGTCATTAACCAGTTTTGATTCGCCGTAGCCCTTTCCTTTAATGCGTTTGCTGCTGATCGATTTGCTTATTATATATGCCGCAGCAGATTTGGCGCGTTTGTCGGAAAGCATTAAGTTAGATGCCGCCGCTCCATTACAATCGGTGTGAGAGCTTAATTCTATAATTACCTCCTGATTATCCTTCATTAATTTTACCAGCTTATCAAGCTCTAAAGCCGCATCCGGCCTTACATTGAACTTTGCCACATCAAAATAAATATTGTCAATCTTAATAGCCTTTCCAACTACAATTTTTAACGCGTAAATATTTTTTACCACGTCACTGTCCTTGCGAACAACAAATTTATCGGTATTGGAAAAATAATCCGGCTTTTTATTCGAACCTATGTAAAGGGGTTTATTTAACGGCAGGTTGCACACACTGTATTTACCCGTTGCATCGGTCACCTGGTCAAGATACTTGTTTCCATCTTCATCAAAAATAGACACCTTAACACCCGCCAGGGCCAGGTTATTGTCTTTGTCATATATTGTGCCTTCAATGCATTTCTGCGAAACCGGCTTAAGCTCAATAACAACTACGCTGTCCCCCTTTACAATTTCCCTGTGATAGTTCCTGGCAACATATTGCCCGGCGTTCACAGAAATATCAATAGCCTGTCCGGCCTTCAGGCGCGTAGAATAATATTTACCGCTGTCCACACTGCTTTCGAAAGAACCGGAAGGAGAGGCAATTTTAAAAGAGGCGGCCGCACTGTTTCGGCTGAGGGAATCAATAAACATGATCTTTGCCGGGAACGACTTTGGCTTGTTATTAATGAAGTAATAAATATCATCGTCGTTTATATTATTTTTACGATTGGAACTAAGATACCCTTTGTTGGTTTTGTCAAACAGATAAATGCCAAAATCATTAAATTGCGTGTTTATTTTACTGCCTGCGTTTTGAGCCTCGCCAAAGGTTCCGTCGGTAGCCGGGTCAGCAAAGAATATATCCAGTCCCCCCATTCCCGGGCGGGTATCGCTTGTGAAATAAAGGCTGCCATCAGCGGCTATAAACGGAAACATTTCGTTACCCGAGGTGTTAATTCCTTCTCCGAGATTTTTTGGCTGGCCCCACGATCCATCGCGCCACTCGCATACAAAAATATCATTCCCTCCGAGAGAGCCGGGCATGTCGCTTGCGAAATATAATCGTTTACCGTTTTTACTGATCGAAGGATGCATACAGTTATATTCAAAAGAATTATAAATAAAAGGATGGATCTCCTCATGCGCTAAACCGAAACTGTTCATGGCACTTATAAAAATTTGTAATTTTAAAGTACCGTTCGGATCTTTTGCTTTCTTTTTTGTTTCTTTCACCGAAGCGGTTCTTGTGAAATAAATGGTGGAGTCGTCGGGAGTAAAGCAAAGAGCACCATTAGCGTATTTATTCTGTATCTGCTTATTGAACTTTAAAATTTTATTGAAAGTGATGGAATCAACTTCTTCAGCAGACAAGATGGACGCAGATCGCGGTTTTTTGGAGCTCTTTCTTATAAAAAGAAGATGCTCTTTGTAATAAAAAGGCGAATATTCGGGGCCTGCGGTATTCACTCCGGATACCTCGATCACCTTACATAAAGCAGAATCTTCATAAAAAAAAGAGGGATTGAAATAAGTTTTTGACCATGCGAACACTTCTTTATCCTTACTGGATTGCAGATTAATAAATACCTTTTTTGCATCGTCGGTTCTGTAATTTGAAAGCAAACATTTGGCATATTCCAGTTTATCCTTTTCGCTTGCCTTGCTGTCATCGGCTACAATGGTCCAGTAATCAATGGCTTTTGAGTGCTCATTTAATCTCGAATAACATAAAGCGGCCTGCCGTGCAGCGTAAAAATCACGTGCACTATTCTTTAAGAACTTTTCATATGAAACTGCGGCTTCTTTATATTGTTTTTTAATAAAGGACTTGTCGGCTTTTACAATGGAGTTGTCGGTTGACTGCGCCTGTGTAAAGAAGAAACAAAGTAAGAGAAGAAGGATTGCGAGGTTTTTATGTATCATAAGGGAATATTAAAATGGGCTAAAGGTCGCGCTTAAATTTAATATACTTCCCTAAATTTAGGGAAAAATCAATTATTAACGCGTATTGTTGATGTTACAAATCTTATAAATTAGTTATATTTTAAAGGCCTGCTTATATTTACGCTGATGATAACGTATACTTTCCTGGCTATTATTATTGTTTTTTCGATTGTTTGCTTAAATAACAGGACGGCTATGAACAAGTACATGTTCCACCCTTACTCCATCCATCACTTTAATGAACATTACCGCTTTTTAACGCACGCCTTTATTCATGGGGATTATTTTCACCTTCTGTTTAACTGTCTTGCACTTTTTTCAATCGGACTAAATCTCGAAGAGCACGCCTTTCCGAATATTATCGCGGGGCACGACGCGGAAGGTTTTCAAATATTGCCAAGTCCCGACAATGTGCGGCTCGCAAAAATCTGGTACCTGATTTTATTTACCGGCGGAATTTATGCTGCTTCTATAACAGAATACCTTCGGCATAAAAACAATCAGGAGTATTCATCGCTTGGGGCCAGCGGCGCAATTTCTTCCATAATGTTTTGCTGGATCATTGTGCAGCCCAAAGGAAAACTTTCTTTCTTTTTTCTTCCACAAATGCCCGGCTGGTTAATTGGCATCTTGTTACTGGGCATAAGCTTTTATCTCATCCGCAGGAAGCGAACCTCGGATTACACGGATAACGTTAGTCACGAATCACATTTCTGGGGGGCTATTTTTGGCATCGTATTTATTTTAATTGTGAAACCTTCTGTATTTGCACCGTTTTTTAATCACATCCTTACATCCATAGGCATACACTAAAACCATTTGCTATGAAATTGAATTCCTTTTTATTATTTGCTTTTACCTTTTTTGTTAATCAAAGTAACGCACAAGCAATTCGTATTACCGTTCAGGAAAAAACAAGCACGGGTGTAAAGCCCCTCGCCGACACTAAATTTGAGCTAACCCTGAACGATACGATTAAAACCGAATTAACGAGCGGCTCAGACGGGATGTTGGGCAAGGTAATGTTAGATCCAGGCACGTACAGACTTACACTCGCGAATAAAGCTTTTGAAGCGCCTGAAACTAAAAACATTGTGGTAGCCGAAAAAAAATTAACAACTTTAGTAATTACCTGCACTCCTGCAGTTGCAAAAAAACCGGAAGAAAAAAAGTCGGCCCCAAAAAAAACAAGTAAATAAATAAAAAAATGAAACGTTTATTTTTATCCCTTCTTTTAATTTCGGCATCCACTTATGTGAAAAGCCAGTCTGTTATTATTTATGTAACAGAAAAAATCAAGAGTGCCGAGATACCAGTTGTAAGGACCGATTTTGAAGTAGCTATTAATGATTCAATAAAAAAGAAGCTTACCTCCCAGAATGATGGTTCTCTGCCCCGTATTTCGCTGGAGAAAGGGAAGTATAAAATAATGGTTTCGGGTAATGAATTTATGGATGCTGTTGAAAAGGATGTTGTAGTGAATGAGTCCCGAACCACAGAGCTTACTGTTTTTATAAACCGGAAGCCTCAGCAACCCGCCGAAACAAAGAAAACAAAAAAGTAAACTTTAAGATCTGGAAATTATTTGTCCAGCACTTTTTTAATATCCGGCCTGAAGTAGAGATTTGATTTTAAGATCTTCCCGTCTTCCCGGTAAATAGGCTCACCCTTTTCGTCGAGCTTACTCATGTTACTGCGGTGGATTTCATCATACACTTCTTCTATTTTATGTTGTAAGCCGTGTTTTAATATGGTACCGAATAAAATGTACAACTGATCGCCCAGGGCATCTGCGATCTCAACAATGTCGCCATTTTTACAGGCCTCAAGGTATTCTTCGTTTTCTTCCTTGATCAGGTTATAACGCAGGGTATAGTCGCGTTCACTAATAAGCTTAATTTCTGAAGCATTACCGATTTTAAAAATGTCATGAAATTCTTCAACAGATTTTATTTTCTCGTACAGCTTACTCATTACTTTTTGATTTTAGGCATTGTTTTCCTGCTCTTGTATTCCTCGTTCACCTGATCAATAACCTCTTTGGTAATATCGAGGGCCGCGTTTCCGAGCAACATACTTGGAATTGCTTCGCTGTAGGTAAGGATATAATCGTAACGACCGTTATTCCATTTTACCAGAAATTGTTTTAATCCCTGCTGGAAAGCTGCGTTCTTTTCATTGATGTTCATACTCAGGTTATCCATCTGCAATTGCTTATTCTGTGCTTCGCGCTCAATTCCCTGAATTTCCTTTGCCAGCGACTCCATATCCGCCTGCGAACGAATACCGGCCTTGGCAGAAGTCTGGTATTCTTCCATTTTGGTTTGGTATTTCTGACTCAGACTTTCAACGCTTGACTCTATGTTTCCCTTGGTACGCTTTGCTTCCGCAATAAGATCATTCACTTCCGAACTTTGTTCGTTTATCTGATCGATGTTCACAAATGCTATTTTACCTGTTACAGGCGTTGACACCGAATTAACAACGGTACGTGGCTTAATTGAATCTTTCTTTAATTCAGATGAACTTCCCTCCGTCACTTTCCCGGTATCTGCCGGACTGATCTTATTTATTTTATAAAATAAAAAAGCTACAGCTGCTATCAATACTACATTTATCCCTACAAGTATTTTGTTCATTTAATTAAAATTTATGCAAATATAAAATTACGCCATTGTTTACACAATAATAGTTTTTAAAATGACAATTAGTGCTAAAATTAACGTATGTTAAACCCAGGCCGTATCAATACTGAAATTTATCTTTTCACACTTAACTCATCTTCCGGTAAGGGTGCGCCAGCTGTAACAATCTGCATGGCCTCTTTAAACCTGCCCGGCATTAAAATCTCGTGGTTAAAATATTCCGAACGGAGTTCGTGTCCGCACCATTTATCCAGTTTAAGTACGTACTGTCCTTCTTTGTGAGGGCTGCAGAAACTACGGATATAATTTGGCAAACCTTCATAAACGTTTTTAGAAATCAACACCTTTTCTTTTCCTGAAGCACCGCTTTTAAAATTGGAAGAAAGGGCATCGGGCCAGCGTTGGGAATGGTTAAAAGCAGGCATAACCCAAAATGCGAGCAGGATAAGGTAGAACAAAGGTTTTTGAAAAAGGAAAGAATAACTGAAATAGCGCTGCTGGGTTTTACCTGAAAACAGCAAAATGATCATGGTTCCAAATACAAGGTTCATAAACCAGAGTGCGTAGTTGCTGTTTCCTGCCGAAGGGAACAACAAAACAAAAAGAAAAAGGTGCATACATAAACCCAGGCTAATAGCCAGATATTTTACCTGCCTGAAAAGTAATCCAATGCCAATAAAAATCATAACATACGGCACTACCTTTCCTGTTTTCAAAAAGAAAATAAATTGCCGTTCGCTTACAACTTTTTTTAGCGGAAGAATAATGTCGTTAAAATCTGTTTCAATGAAGATAGGATTCATCAATTGGCTGACACCGTTGTATACATAAACAGATGCGACAATCATTTGTATAAAAATAAAGACAGATGTGAATTTGTTTGAATTATCCACCCTCCCGTTGTAAAAAAGGAAAACAATGAGGACGGCATTATATACGAAAAACCATGGCTGAAGGCGGTTGAGATCAAGCAGCAAAAGAAATACATTTATTAATAGTGAAAGAAAAATAAACATCCGCGTGTTTCGGAAGAGTAGTGATGCCAGAAGAAACAGAGCACTTACAATAACCAAGACATAATCAAAAGGCGGAGTAAGATGAAACTGTTCAAATACAGGAATACTTGGAAAATAACGTCCTCCACCCCAAAGATTCATGCTTAAAAAAAACGAGATGAAGATCCCCAGTGTAACAATTGTTCTTAGATAAAATAGTCGCCGCGGGATTGCTGTTTGTAGTCCTTCCATACTTATGATGTGTGCTTAAGCCGGCCAGCTGAATAAAATGTTTTTTTGTAATAGGCCTCTTTTAAATCGCTGATGATAACTCCCTTGCTGCTGCTGGCGTGAACAAATTTGTCGTTCTTCAAATAAATTCCAACATGCGAAATACTTTTACCGTTAGTAATAAAAAACACAAGGTCACCCTCCTTTAAATTTTCATTACTTATTTTATCGCATTCTTTAAAAATATCTCCCGAGCTCCTGGCGGTTTTTCGATCATACACGCTTTCATATAATAAATCGGTAAAGCAGCTGCAATCAACCCCGGATTTAAGACACCCCCCGTATTTGTAAGGAGCGCCGTACCATTCATCAATAAAGGAATATAATTTCGACTGTTTAATTTCCTTGCTGGTGATGCCAAGTTTTTCTTCCAACGTATTACCCGTAACCGTAGTTTCCGGTTTATCTTTATTCACAGCAGTTTTTACAATTTCTTTCCTTTGCTTACATGAAAATGCAAACAGGGCAATTAAGAATATGAAAACATGTAAAAAGCGCATTTGATAAATGATCCTGATTTAAAGTTAATCATGCTTCAAACCGAATTTAACCCATTGACAGACAGGTTCTTTACAATCAATTGTTTATAACCCCCTGCTTTTGTTAAAAACGCAGGAAAGGCTTGGTATTTCGGCGATGCATAAGAATAACCAGCTTCCTGTCAATAGTAAATAACAGGATGATTTTTTACCCTTCACTGCCGGGGATTATTATATTGGATATTTTCGACGAGAAGCCCTTATTTTAAAAGAAAAATACGAACTTTTAGAAACAGAATTTATTATATTTAGACTTGCTAAACTAACCGAATGACTACTTCTTCTGAAACATTGAATGTAAAAACCAAGATACCAGTAGAAACTTTAAAGCAGGCTTACGAGTTGATGTGCACGGCCAAATCGATGGCTGAGCTTTACGAAGCAAACAAGGAAATTACCGCTAAATACGTCCATGCTACAAGCCGCGGCCATGAAGCCGTTCAGCTTGCACTGGGCTTGCAGTTACTGCCGCAGGATTTTGTTAGTCCTTATTACCGCGATGATTCTATTTTATTGGGCATAGGCCTTCAGCCCTTTGAGCTCATGCTTCAACTGCTTGCCAAACGCAACGATCCTTTTTCCGGCGGAAGAACGTATTACGCCCATCCGAGTTTAAAAAGGGATAACATGCCCAAGATTCCCCATCAATCCAGCGCTACGGGCATGCAGGCCATTCCGGCAACGGGTATTGCAATGGGCATGAAATATCTTGAGGATGCAGGCATTGCGCAACCACATCCGCACAAACCGGTTTCTGTTTGCTCGCTGGGAGATGCCAGTTGCACCGAAGGAGAAGTAAGCGAGGCTTTTCAAATGGCAGTATTACGTAAACTACCCATATTATATTTTATTCAGGATAACGAGTGGGACATTAGCGCTCACGCACGTGAGATCCGCTCTCAGGACATTACCGAATTTGCAAGAGGTTTCAAAGGACTCGAAACGCGTACCATCGACGGTACCGATTTTATTTTAAGTTACAACACGGTTAAAGAGTGTCTTGACATTATCCGGACAGAACGCCGACCCATGCTGATTCACGCCAAAGTGCCCTTACTCAACCACCATACGAGCGGCGTTAGAAAAGAATGGTACCGTGATGACCTTGAAGAGGCGGCAAAACGCGATCCGTTACCAAGGTTACGAAACCAATTGATTATTTCAGGCATTGATGCTGAGGAAATTAAAGCGATTGAGGAAAAAGCAAAATTATTAGTAGAGGAAGATTATAAAAAAGCAGTGGCCGAAGAAGATCCAAGGCCGGAAGATTTATTTCTTCACGACTATGCCCCTACCCCGGTTACCGAAGAAAAAGGAATCAGGGCACCAAGCGGCAAACAGCCAACCGTTATGGTTGACAGCGCCTTATTCGCCATAAGAGAATTAATGACCAAACACCCTGAATGCCTGTTGTATGGCCAGGATGTAGGCGCCCGCCTTGGCGGAGTGTTCAGGGAAGCGGCTACACTCGCGCAGCAATTCGGCGATTACCGCGTGTTTAACACACCCATTCAGGAAGCGTTTATTGTAGGCTCAACTGTTGGTATGAGCGCAGTAGGACTTAAACCGATAGTAGAAGTACAATTCGCCGATTATATATGGCCGGGCTTAAATCAGTTGTTCACCGAGGTGAGCCGTAGCTGTTATTTAAGTAACGGAAAATGGCCGGTAAGTATGATCCTGAGAGTGCCTATTGGCGCGTATGGCAGCGGTGGCCCTTACCATTCCAGCAGTGTTGAAAGCGTATTGGTTAATATAAAAGGAATTAAGATAGCCTATCCAAGTACAGGAGCTGATTTAAAAGGCCTGATGAAAGCCGCGTATTACGACCCGAACCCTGTGGTGATGCTGGAGCACAAAGGATTATACTGGAGCAAGATCAAAGGAACTGAAGACGCGAAGACAATAGAGCCTGACGAGGATTACATTATTCCATTCGGGAAGGCAAGACTGGTGCAGGAAGCAAGCGAATCAAAAATTAAGAACGGCGAATCCATGGTCATCATCACTTATGGAATGGGCGTTTACTGGGCTAAAACAGCAGCTAAAAAATTCGAAGGCCGCGTAGAGATCATCGATCTTAGAACCCTTGCTCCATTAGATGAGACTGCGATGTTCGAGAGCGCGAAAAAACACAGCAGGGTAATGGTATTAACGGAAGAGCCCGTGCATAATGGTTTTGCTCAAAGCATTGCCGCGCGGATCAGTGAAAACTGCTTCAGATATCTGGATGCGCCCGTGCGTGTTATAGGTGCCGAAAATATGCCAGCCATTCCATTAAATTCTACTCTTGAAAAAGCAATGCTTCCCAACGCAGAAAAAGTTGAAAAAGCGATTGGCGAATTATTCAGCTACTGATGGGACAATAAGGCCTGAACGCCGGAAGTTATAATTGCTGCAACTACCAACGAATTTGGAATGCCTTATGAACTGAACGCTTTCACGATCGTTCAATCCACAGAGTTCTTTCAGTACCTTTTAAAAAGAAAATTTTGTTACCTTAATTGAATGAATCCACGCATCCTATTTATCTTCCTTTTGGTGAATTGTGGATATACCTTATCCTCACAGGATTTAAAAGAAAAATTAAAAACTTCGTTAAATAGAGCGGCGCACGATACCACCAAGTGCAGGATATTAGACGCATTCATTGAGAATGAATATGATCCAAAGATCTGGATTGGATATAACGAACAGTTAAAATTACTGGCTGAAAAAAATCTTAAAATTTACCTCGCCCCCCATCCCCTTCATAAAACTTTTACTGCTTACCTGTCCGCTGCATACAATAACACGGGTTTTAAATATAATAGTGAAGGAAATTTTCCGAGAGCACTTGACTATTTTAACACCGCGCGAACACTTAGTCAACAGGTAAATGATAGCCTTGGTGTGGCGCATGCACTGAATAATATTGCTTCTGTTTATGAATCGCAGGGCAACGTTTCTGAGGCGCTCAAATACTATAAAAAGAGCGTTCGGTTGAAAGAATCGCTTGGCGATTTGCCAGGCCTTTCAGAGTCTATAAACAACATCGGTTACATATATAAAAACCTGGGTGATATTCAAAAGGCCCTCGAATACTTTCATAAAAGTTTAAAAATTGATGAGTCTCTAAACGATCGCGCCGGCATGGCCTCTTCCTTTAACAATATAGGCTCCATCTACGCTTCACAGGGAGAAACCGCAAAAGCATTTGACTATTTTGAAAAAAGTCTTCAACTGCGTAAAGAACTCGGAGATTTAACAGAGTACGCCAATACGTTAACTAACATGGGTGGAGCATATGAGTCAGGTGGCAATACCGAAAAAGCCCTGGAAATATATTTTGAAAGTCTGAAGATTCGTGAGGGAACAAGGGATTTACCGGGCATTGCTTTAACGCTCCATAATATTGGCGCCATTTATAAAAATAAAAACGAACTTCAAAAAGCTGAAATTTATTTTCAAAAAAGTTTTAAAATAAGAGAACAAACTGGTGATAAAGCTGGCATAGCTTCGTGTTTGACTAACCTTGCCGATATTAATTTCATGCAACATAATTTAACTACAGCACTACTGCTTGCAAATAAAAGCTTAACGCTTTCAAAGGAATTAGGATATCCGGAAAATATAAGAAACGCAGCGCACACTCTGTTTAGTATCCATCAGGCAAAAAAGAATTCAGTAGAAGCCCTTGAAATGCTTGAACTCTACCTGCAAATGCGCGACAGCATTTATAACCATGAAACGCGAAACGCTTCCACAAAACAGCAAATCTCTTACGAGTACGAAAAAAGAGAAATAGCCTTGAACGCAGAACAGGAAAAAAAAGAAATTATTTACGCTGAAGAAACAAGGAATCAAAAAATATTAATGGGAAGTGTTTTCACAGGCCTGTTTATGCTGCTTGTTTTTGTGATGTACATTTTCAGCCGGTTCAGGATAACACGACAGCAAACAAAAACAATTGAGGACCAAAAGGTAATTGTGGATCATGCATACAAACAGCTTCACGAAAAAAACAAAGAAGTTATTGATAGTATTGTGTATGCAAGAAGAATTCAACGTGCGCTGTTAACCACCGAAAAATATATCGAAAAGCAACTGATTAAATTAATTTTAAAATAGCTCCCCTCTGAAGCAATTAGTAACATATTTAATAGTCTTTCTCTTCTTCTTTGATTTGACCGGGCACCTGAATGCCAATAGGCAAATATTGCAAAATGATTCTTTGCGAAAAATTTTATTAAAAGCTAAACATGATACTATCCGCTGCCGTATCTTAAATGATCTGATTGAATCCGAACCGGATGACAACGTATGGCCCGTATATAATGAACAACTGAGAGCGCTCGCTGAAGCAGCCATTAAAAAGTTACCACGTGAGCAGCAGGTTATTCAAAATCCTGAATACCTTGTCTATAAAAGATGGTTGGGCAGAACTATTTCGAATATTGGCTATGTAGAACGAATGAACAGCAATACCTCTAAGGCATTAGAATATTATTATAAGGGTCTTGCAATGGAAGAAGAAGTGGCAGATAAAGTTGGCATGGCCAGCACCCTTAATAATATCGGACAAATTTACATGGAACAAGGAAACATTCCAAAAGCTCTGGAGCTGTTTCACAACTGTTTAAAACTGATGGAGGAATCAGGCGATAAAGAGGGTATCGCGGGTTCCTTCAGCAACATTGGAATTATATACATGTCGCAAGGAGATGATCAGAAAGCAAAAGAGTATTATGAGAAAGCATTAAAAATTGATGAAACTCTGAAAAACAAGGACGGAATAGCCATCTCGTTGAACAACCTGGCAGACTTGTACAGGCGGGCCGCCAACGTCACCAAAGCATTGACCCTTTTTAATAAGAGTCTTGATATAAGAATAGAAATGAATGACAGTTTTAATATGGGACGTGTATTAAATAATATTGGCAACACCTATCGTCAGATAAAAGATTATGAAAAAGCACTCGATTATTTTAAAAGGAGTCTTACGATAAAAGAACAAATTAATGACAAAGACGGGTTAGCATTTTCGCTAAACAGTATAGCGGCCATTTACCTGGCGCAGGGAAAAACAAAGGAGGCCCTGCCACTTTCACTCAGAAGTTTACAAATTGCAAAAGAATTAGGCTATCCGGGACATATCAAAAACGCAGCGGAAATATCCTACGGGATCTACAAGAAACAAAAGAATTCTAAAGAGGCATTGAAAATGCTATTGTTGTTTATGACGATGCGCGATAGCATTAATAATGCCGAAACACATCAGGCAAGTACCCGGCAACAATTTAAATACGAATACGAAAAAAAGGAACTATCGATTAGAGCCCAACAGGAAAAAAAAGATCTGCTGCATGCCGACCAAAGCAAACGCCAGAAAATAATTATTGGTGCGGTTATGGGCGGCCTGGCTTTAGTAATAACTTTCCTGTTATTCCTGGTTAATCGTTTTAAAATAATCAGAAAACAAAAAAAAATCATTGAGATTCAAAAAAAAATAGCCGAGCGGGCCTTTACCGCTTTACATGAAAAGAACAAGGAGGTTACAGATAGTATTATTTATGCGCGCAGAATCCAGCGCTCCTTGCTCACCAACGAAAAATATATTTCCAGAAATTTAGACAGGTTAAACTGCAATTAAATTGTGGAACGTATTTTTTTAGCTCCTGTCTTACTTAATAACAGCCATCCCACAGAATATCTTAAGTTTTTTTGCATCACAAAATGCTGCAAAACTTATTGTTTTTACATCGCCAAAATGTTCACTTTTCAGAAGCGTTAAAAGAGCGCTTGGAGTTTGCATGGTTAACGGATAACAGGCTCGTCTATCATTTCGTTGATCATGGAAGGAAGGTTGGGAAATCTCCATGTTCCCGATGTCCGTTGCGCCAACCTGACAAACCAGTAAGACCCCAAACGCAGTTTTTTTATGGCAAATCTTACTATAAAATTAAGA
Source organism: Bacteroidota bacterium (assembly GCA_013816895.1). Lineage (GTDB taxonomy): Bacteria > Bacteroidota > Bacteroidia > B-17B0 > Aurantibacillaceae > Aurantibacillus. The sequence continues at coordinate 35,294 of JACDDR010000003.1, read as the reverse complement.
CGTTTTACGAAGTTTATATTCAAAAATCGTTAGAAGGCGAATTCGGATAGCCAGGAAAATAGATTGAAATAGCTAACGTTTTAAAGTCCGGAAAAAATCGTTTTTATTTCCCACCCTATCCTCCGCCTCGAGCTTAAAATTCAAGTCGCCCGTTTTAGGAGAATCCTCATCGAAGAAATAAGTAATAAGATCATTCTTAGCGTCATACTCCCCTATCACCCATTTGTCGTTTAAAAACAGGTTATATTTTTTTATTCCGCTTAACTCATCCGTCACCCTAAACGAAACAGATTCTGTCTTTTTATTTTTTTTGAATAGAAGCTGAGTCATCTGAGTTTTTATTTGCGGAGCAATCGTGTCCTGATCAAGCAAAAACCATCCGAGATTCTTAACGGAATAGAAAACGGAATCATGGTTTACAATTGGTGGTAAAACATTCGATCCGCTTTTTAAAACAAGTTTGGATTTATTTCTCATGTATTTTGGTGGCACTTCAAACCCGATGATACTGGTAGTTCTGAGGTTAGCGTCGGTGGGCAGGATAATGATCTTACCGGTACTTTCGATCGTATTTTCAAAGATAAGCCCGGTAGAATAATAAAATGTATTAGCAGGAATATAGATCTGGAGTTTTTTCTTTGCGATCATAAAGTCTTTGCGGCAATCTACATACACATCGCTGTTAATGGATGGCTTGCCGTAATAATTTAATTTACGGGTTTTAAAATAAAATTCTATAACGCGTTCATTGGCATTTTCATCAATGGCGGACAACTTAAGCTTATGGAAATTGGTATCTGTGAGTAAGATTCTTCCTTTATTTTTATATTGATCATAAAAATTAAGCGGATGCAGTGTGGGAACGAAACATTTTTGAAAAAGCACTTTTTCCGTTTTAGTCTTTTCAACCAGCTCTGAAAATTCGTTTACAAACCGCTGATCAGCAAAGTCAATGTTATCGAGCGTATGCGAATAAATCAGCCGGTCATCGAAATAAACTTTAGCGCTGAAAATATTATTTGTATTCCCTTTCGGCGTAAACTGATCAAATCCTGAAAAAGCAAAACCAAGAATACCCTGGTTTAGGATCACCGAATCTTTTTTAACCGCGTAGGTTTTATTCTTCTTTAATTCTACTTTATAGGAGGCAAGATAATGCGGCGAAGATGTATCCGCGAGGTTGTAAAATCCTACTTCGGTAATGGTAGGATCTACGGTGTCTTGAATACTAAAATATTCCAGTGGATTCAAAGGAACTTCAGTCTGCCCATCCCGTATTTCAAAATGAAGGTGCGGACCTGTAGAAGCCCCTGAATTGCCGGACAGACCAACGTATTCATGTTTTTTTACTTTGATAGAAAACGGCTTTGGAAAAATTTCAATTTCGTAATTCCGCTTCGCATACTGTTCATTTTTAACAACCGGTGCAATGTTTGAATTAAATGAATTCAAATGCCCATACACACTTACTTTTCCATCTTTATGCGTAACATACACGCTCCGGCCGTAACCAACGGAGCTCACTTTAATACGCGATACATATCCTTCTTCAATCGAATAAACAGCGTAATTTATTTTTCCATTGGTTGAAAAATCAAGGCCGGTATGAAAATGCCCCGGACGAATTTCACCATAATTACCTGTTATTACTCTTGGCGAATCAACCGGCCAGGCATAGGTTTGCGACCCCCCATGCAAGTGAAGGAACACTAGAATTATAACTGCAATTTTAAACTTTAAGCTCATTATTAAAAATGGGTAAACTGAAAAAACATAAAAAGAAAATATAAAACAAAATTCCGGCGGAGGTTTGTAGCATACTTTCCACCAAAAAATTTAATACAATTAAAAGCATGAATAAAAACAGAATAAAATTTCTCTTTTTAATCGAGTTAATGAGCTGGCCCAGAGTAAGAATCAGAATCAGGATAAACCCGCCAATCCCAAGACCAATAAATGTCTGGAAATACTGGTTATGTGCATTCAGCTTATGTTCCAGCGCTCCGGTTATTCCTTCCTGCTTATATCTTTCCACTAAACAGTCATTCACATCGCCTGCCCCAACACCCAACCACATATTTTGTTTTATGAGTGCTAGACTCTCTTTCCAGATCAAAACACGAACTGTTGTACTTTCCCCGGAGGTTTTGTCCAGGTTATTTTTTGAAACCGCTATTATAGAATTCAGTCTTGCGAAGGATTCCGGAAAGACTTTAGCGGCTAAAAACACCAATAGCAACAAGCCACTTATCAATATCGCTCCTCTTTTAAAATTAAAAAAGCTTTTATACTTGTAGATAATGAGAATTGGAAGAACAATAAAAAAACTGATGATGCCAAGTTTGGAGGAACATAAAAAAATAGTGATAACAAAAACGAATAAATAAAACCAGGAAAAATATATTACCTGAAGCTGCTGAGCGAACCATTTAGGATAATACAACACAACAAAAGCGATGGCCAGGATCAGATACATGGCAAAATACGAAGCGTGTATGAGGTCGGAGAACAGTGTGTAAAAAAAGTACTCCGGGTGGCCTTCAAATGCGAAGACTGTTGCCCGAACGATAAGGTAAACACAGGCGAAGAAACAACCGGAAACAAACGAAACAATACATTTTCTTACAACACCAGCCGGCCATTTAAAGCAAAACAGATAGTATGGTACGCAGAGGAGACTCAATTTATTCTCTATATTAAACAAGGCCTCGTTCTTATTAGAAGAAAAAAAAGCACTCAGGCAGGTAAGTAAAAAAAAGGCATACGATAATATTAAGATGGGATTTTTAAAACCGCTTTTCAGCTGTTCTTTTTCTATATTAAAGAAAGATGAGATACCCCACAAAATAATAATGCCCGACAATGCCAGAGTACCAAATGGCAGGATAAAACAAAACAGGATAGGAAAAAAATAAAGAAGTTTTTGTTTCGGGGTTAATTCCATGATCTCAACGCATTGCTAAGTTATCATTTACTTAAAAACCCAGCCCGGCTAATTATACAATTTACCAACATGAAGGTTAAAGTGCTTTAAGCCTTTCAAAAAAAGCTTTGGCAATAATTTCGCGGTTAAAATGTTCGTTTACAAACACTCTGCCGTGCTTCCCTAATTGCGCCGCATATTCCCTGTTCATGGCAATCTTAGTGATGGCAGAAGTAAGGTCATGAACATCTTCGGGTATAAAGTAGATGCCACAGTTGCCTTTTGTAATAAACAGTTCACGCGCTTCGCCATCAACGCCCAACACTATCGGAACTTCCATTGCCAGGTTCTCGAATATTTTGGAGGGAATGGCGCCCAGAAAAAGATCGAGTTTACGCAAAGGGATGATGGCAGCATTCACGGTTTTTAAAACCTGAGGCATTTCCTTTTTTGAAACCGGTTCCAGAAAAATAACATTATTTAATCCCAGTTGATTTTTTAAACCAAGGAGTTTTTCCTTCTCAGGTCCGCTTCCCATCAATACAAACTTAATATTGGCTTCTGCTTTAAAATTCACAGCGGCATTCAGGATCACCTCGAGTCCCTGGGCAATCCCAATGATCCCTGCATATAAAAAAATAATATCAAAATCAGTAAAGCCGTTTTGTTTACGCCACCCACTTGCAGAAATTGCTTGAGGATCGTAATAAGTAAGATCAACGCCATTTGGCAGCCAGTAAGTTTTTACTGAAGGAAAACGATCTTGTATATTTTTACAGATACCCTGCGTTTGCCCGGTAACAAGTACCGAACGCTTGTATAACTTTTCCTCCAGATTATAAGCCATTTTTAAAAGCCACCGATTATTTACCACTCCCAATTTTTCAGCACTTTCGGGCCACAAATCACTTACATTAAAAATGAGCTTAGCTTTTTTCTTTTTCGCGATACGAATGGCGCTGTACCCCAAAAACAAGGGCGGAGACTCACACATCAGAAAATCAAAATCTTCTTTAATTTTAACGGAAGCTTTCACGCTTGAAATAACAAAGGAAAAATAATTCCGGAGCCTATGCGAAATCGATTTATTTTTTGAGACAAAGATCTGGCTTCTGTGAACTTTTATCCCTTCCATTTCCTCATACACATAATTTTTCCCGCGATAATCTTTATAGATTTCCATTTGGGGATAATTGGGCATCGCGGTCAGCACTGTAACCTCCACACCAACCCGTTGTAACCTCACAGCCAGCTCAAACAGCCTGTTTTGTGGCGCGCCCACTTCAGGTGGGAAATATTGAGTGAGTATGAGTAGCTTCATTATTTATTGCAATTATTTTACCGCTTCGTAAAAAGCTTTGTGTATTTTTCCTCTTACTCCGAGTTTTGCGAGTTTATTAGGTTCAGCATCCGGGTAAACCCGGTTGCTTAAAAATACTACAACAAGATTTGTTTGTGGATCGGCCCATACAAAGGTCCCTGTAAAACCACTGTGACCGAAACTGGCGAGACTGCAGTCGCTTGTTACCGGGCTGTCTTTCTTATCATCCGGTTCTGGCTTTTCGAAACATAAGCCTCGGCGGTTACCGGGGCAGAAATGGCATGCCGTAAAATCTTTAACCACATTACTATCAAGGATACGTACACCGTTCAGTTCACCTTTATTTAAATACATCTGCATCAGCTTTGCCACATCCAGTGCATTGCCGAACAAGCCCGCGTGACCTGCCACTCCACCAAGTAAAGCCGCGCCCGGATCGTGTACGTAACCCTGTAATAATTGCTTTCTGAATTTAGTGTCGTTTTCGGTTGGAGCAATTTGTTCTATAGAAAAATATTTTAATGGTTCGTAGGTTAATGTTAAGCCCATTTGTGCATACATGTCTTTCACAAAATCGCTTTGCTTTTTCTGCGCTAACTGTTCAATAATCTGCTGCATGAAATAGTAACCCAGATCGCTATACAAGTACTTACCCGGAGTTTCCAACTTTGATGCAACAATACGCCTGTACATAGTATCAGTAAAGTCTTTGACAACGTATAACTTTTTAGCGACGTGAGTAGGATATTTTTCAGAAGGCTTTACAGAATACAGCCCAGGCTTATATTCATTTTTTTTGGTAAGCGTTTTAAGATAAAAAGGAATCCAGGCCTGTAAGCCGGCGCGGTGAGTAAGAACATCTTCAATAAACAAACTGTCCTTATTGCTTCCTTTTAAATAAGGCAGATAATCGCCCAGAGTTTTTTTATAATCGAACTTTTTTTCAGAAGCAAGTTTCATGAGCGCCAGTGCAGAGGATGTGACCTTCGTAACACTCGCCAGATCGTAAATAGTTCCGTTGTCTACTTCTTTTGCATCGGGAGCGTAGGTATATTTTCCAAAGGCTTTTTGGTAAATTAATTTTCCGTCTTTCATCGCCACCACCTGGCAACCCGGGTATGCTTTCTCCTCGATGCCCCATAAGGCGATACTATCCACAACACCGAAACGTTTTTTCAGAAAAATAGTCTGCGAATTTTTAATACGCGTGGGCGACAAAGCCTCAAGAATAATTCCACTCTCCACTTTAAACAATTTTGTAGTTACCGGTAATTGTCCGTCCACCCTGTTTATCCCAAGAATGGCGTTGGCTGAAGCTCTTAACAATGAAGGCATGTATTCGTAAGCAAGAATCACCGATTTAAACGGAGAGACATCTTCAATTTTATTTAAAATGTATGGATTGGTAAGCAATACCAGAATAGTTGGTTTTATCCGTGCAATTGAATCCGCAAGTCGCAGTGTTTGATTCCCCAGGCCGTAATTATTCTCAGCTTTAAGAGTAGCTTTGTTCAACTGAAGAATTATCAAATCGGCATTTCTTATTTTTTCGAATGCTTCATTAATTTCTTTTGGTTTGGCATCATGCTTTAACCCTACATGCTCAATATTCGTATAGTCCTTTAACGTGGTAAAGAGCGTGTTTTGTTCTTCCAGCCCTAAGGACACTTCAACTATCTTTAAGCTGTCAGTATTCTTTAAAGGAAGGAAATCATTATCATTCTTCAATAAAGTAACTGCCGCCGTTGCCAGTTTATCATTGAGTTCGCTGCTTTGCGTTGTGTTTAACTCTTTAAATAATTTGCGCGTAACAATTTCCTGTTTATTATATAAGCCACACCAAAATTTAGCCTGAAGAATTTTTTTGCATCGCTCATCTACTTCTGCCTGGCTGATCTTTCCTTCTTTAATTGCCTTGTTTATTTCGTTAATTGCTTTTTCAACGTTTTCGCTGAACAATAAAACATCGTTACCCGCCAATAATGCTTTTACATCTACAATGCCGGGAGCAAAGTATTTAGAAACACCTTTCATATTCAGTGCATCAGTAAAAATAAGTCCCTTAAAACCCATTTTGTTTTTAAGGAGGTCGTTCACTACTTTGGGTGATAAGGTTGACGCGAGGTTCTTAGTCGTATCAAGGCTTGGAATGTTCAGGTGAGCAACCATGATGCTTCCCAGGCCACGGTCAAATAAATATTGAAAAGGATATAATTCCAGCGAATCAAGCCTGTCGGTACTATGATTAATTACCGGCAGTCCTTTATGCGAATCCACATCCGTATCGCCATGTCCCGGAAAATGTTTTCCGTTTGCCATCACGCGTTCGTCCTGCATTCCCGCCATATACATGTAGGCTTTCTGCGCTACTTTATATTTATTTTCGCCAAAACTGCGCATCCCAATTACAGGGTTCGCGGGATTATTATTTACGTCTGCAACCGGAGCAAAATTTACATGAATACCAAGTCGCTTACACTCTTTTGCAATTTGTTTGCCCATGTAATAAATCAGCGAATCATTACGCATTGCGCCCAGTGTCATTTGCTTTGGATAACGCGGCGTACTGTCGAGGCGCATTGCAAGCCCCCACTCTCCGTCGATACTATACAATAAAGGCGTTTTTGTAATGTGCTGGTAGTAATTGGCAAGTTTACCCTGTTTCACGGGGCCACCCTGCATCCATATTAATCCGCCAATGCCATAATTTGTAATCAGTTCCCGTATTTCCTTAACGTGTTTCATGTCTTTATTGCTGTATGCAGCCACCATGAATAACTGGCCCAGACGCTGATTAGGAGTAAGAGAATTAAAAACCGAATCAACCCAGTGATTCTGCTCGACGATGAACTCCGGCGTTTTTTTTGCAGGTGACTTCGGATCTTCATGATAAAAACCGGCACAAATAATAAAAATTACGGATAGAAAAAAGAAACGCTTCATTGTTATAAAAATAGAGGTAATAAAAGGCTTAATCCGGTCATTTAAAGAATGTTTTTAACATCCTTCTTTTGATTTGTATATAAGGCCAGATTACATTAAAGGTACAACAGTGAAAGCATTGCTGAAAACCGTACAAACCATTTTTTAATTAATTATGATTGTGACCTGAACCCTGTTAATATTCAATAATTGCACATTTCATTTTTTTGCATACCTTGTCTTAATAAACAAATCTCTCATGAAAAAAACAGCAGCAATTTTATCTTTGGCCATTATGTTCTCTTGTGGCACTAAGGAGTCAGAAAAAAATACAGCCGGGCCGGTAAAGGATACTGCTGCAGGAGCAAGCGCCGACACAGCAGGCGCAACCACGGAAACAGAAGGACACAGAAAATACGATATTAAATCTGGAATTGTTTCTTATGAAATTAAAATGGAAATGGCCGGCGTAGTAACAAAATCAAAAAGGGTTCTGTATTTTGATGATTATGGTGTGAAAGAATGTGAAGAAGAATATAAAATTGACGGAACGGGCGCTGAAACACTTGACAAAAGAGACTTTGTTAAAGACGGCCAGCGTTATATTTGTTCAGTAGGCTCAAAAGACGGGTTAAAAACCAAAGGAAGCGGATATGGAGTTGCTGCGCCCTTTAACATGGATGAGGCTTCTACAATGAAAGATAATAAATTTAAAAAATTAAACGACGAAACCATTTGCGGAAAAACATGTAACAGCTTTTCAATGGAAACTCCTTCAGGACTTATTACCATGTATGGCAGAAACCATATTGTATATAAAACAACGTTGGATAATCCTTCCATGAAAATGAAAAGCGAAACAGTGGCTACGGATGTAAAGGAAAATGTAGAAATTCCCGCTGAAAAATTTGAAGTGCCGAAAGGTGTTGTATTACAGAATATGTAAAATAATTTTTAAACAAGAAATAGGAAAGCGGATCATTTCCGCTTTTTTTATTTTACGCCACCCATTAACTTTTTTATGAATGGGGATAATGCTATCACTAAAACTCCACCAACGAGTGAGTAAATTGCGAGCTGTTTATATCCGTCCGTATAGATCAATAATGTTTCCATGTTACTTGAATCCTTGGATGCTTCGGCAATGTTCGCGCCCAGGAGACCGGCGAAGTACTGCCCATAGGCGCTGGCAAGAAACCACATTCCCATGATCACTGCCTGAAGTTTTTGAGGTGAAAGTTTGGTCATTACCGACATACCAATGGGTGATAAACAAAGTTCTCCAAACGTAATAATGAGCCAGCCCGTTGAAAAAAGATCAAGCGAAGTCACGCCATCTTTGTTCGTGAAAAAGCGGGTATAATAAAAAACATAAAAGCCAATTGCAAGGAAAATAAAACCAAGCCCAAATTTTATGAGTGTGTTGGGCTCTGCTTTGCGTTTATTCATCCACAGCCAAACCAGTCCGATCAGCGGCGCAAAAATAATTACAAACAAAGAGTTAGCGGAATTATTGACACCATTGGGATCCAAGGGTATGCCCGCAACAGTACCGCTAAGATTATTGGCTGCAAAAATACTTAATGATCCACCGCTTTGCTCAAAGAAAGCCCAGAAAAAAATTGAAAAGAACATAAAGAGAACAGCCGCGATAAGCTTTTTATTTTCAGTGCTTGAAAAATAACGCATTTCGTAAAACAGGTAAATAAGGGAGGCAGGACCAATAATGTACATAAACATATCGGTGTATTCTGTTTTCGAAACCATGGTCATAATAATGGGGATGACGGCCAGTGAACCAATATAGGTAAGGTATTCATACGCTCGCTTTTTCTTTGGCTCCAGGTGTTGTAAAGGCGAAAGGCCAATGGATCCAAGACTTTTTTGCGTATTGGTAAACGTAAGAAGGCTAATGACCATTACTACCGCAGCTAATCCAAAGGCCACGTGCCAGGCCATGTTAGCGGGAATCAGATTTTCAAACATCTGTCGTTTACCAATAGCAATGCATAAATATCCACCGAGCAAAGCTCCGAGATTTACGCCTGCATAAAACAAAGAAAAGCCCGCATCCGTTCTTGGATCGTTCTCTTTATACAGGTTGCCAACCATAGTAGAAATATTTGGTTTAAAAAAACCGGTACCAATAATATTAAAACCAATGCCCAGGAAAAAGAATTCTTTCGGATCTATTGCCAGCACTATGCTTCCAACGATCATAAGAAGTCCGCCCCAGAAGAGCGAACGGCGGTATCCTAAAATTTTATCTGCAAATAAACCACCAATAAACGTAAAAGCGTAAACGAAAGCTTGGGTAGCACCGTACTGCAAGTTGGCCACAACTTTATCGAGTTGAAGCTGGTCCACCATAAAAAACACCAGCATACCGCGCATGCCGTAGAAACTAAAGCGTTCCCACATTTCGCTAAAAAACAAATACCACAGTTGCCTGGGGTATTTGCCTTTAAAATCCTGGATGTCTTTATAATTTGTCAAAGAATGTATATTATCCCTTTAAGAGGGAGGTGAGTCTTTAACAAGAGTTATTTAACGCCGTGCATTAATTTTTTTAAGGTAGGACACAATGCTAACAAAATTATTGAAGCCACTCCGCAAAGAACAACGAACACCATAAAGAATTCGTACAGATTATGGATTTCGAATCCCGCAAAAGAAGGGTAAATTGCGCTGATTTGACTCTTTTCCAATAATTGAAGTTGTTCAGGAGTAGCAATCACACTCTTATCCAAAACACCTTGCAAATTAATACCCAGTTTGGTAGCTTCCTTAAATTTCTCCCCTGTTGCAGGTAATACAGCGCCTAAAGTTCCCGCTAAAGCATATCCCGCTGCGTTTGAAATAAAAAATACGCCATATAATAATGAAGCGAATCGTTTCGGCGATAATTTTCCGACTAACGATAAACCGATTGGAGATAAACACAGTTCACCACAAGTTTGAATAAAATACAATAAAACCAACCACTTAATGGCTAACAAACCATCGTTTCCTAAATCTTTTACATTATGGGCAATAATAAAATAACTTAAAGCAATCAATGCGAGACCTATTGCCTGTTTAACTGGAGACATCGGCTCTTTGCCTTTTGAACTCAGTTTATTCCATAACCAGCTAAAAGGAAAAGCCAGTATGACCACGAATAATCCATTAAAAATCTGCACCATTGATGCGGGCATTTGCCAACCAAATAAAAAGGTTCGGTCGGTTTGATAGTCAGCGATAAAAGTTAACGATGAACCGGCTTGTTCAAATGCCGCCCAGAAAAAGATCACGAAAAAGGAAATGATATAAATCACAATTATTCTTTGACGCTCAATCTTAGTAAGTGAGGTGTCTGAAATGATTAATCCGGCTAAGGTAATACCACTTGAGTAGATGATCGGATAAATTATGGTTTTTACAAAATTAGTACCCGACGAAACATATCGAAAAATAAAGAACAGTGCAATAAATGAAACTCCTGCAAGAATTAAAGAGGTAGTTGAAAAAACGGCCTTTTGAGCTTCTCCTTCTTCAAAACCTGATTGATCGTTTTTTGACGGCTTACCTCCTAATGGCTTTCCATCAGGTGTTACAACGTATTTATTTTTTAATAAATAAAAGACTACCGTTCCTATTATCATAGCTATACCTGCCGCTAAAAACCCCCATTTAAACGCGTGGATATCTCTAACCCCTCCCGCATCCTTTACGTCGCCAATTAACGGACAAAGCCATTGGCTAAAAAGAGCACCCAAATTAATTCCCATGTAAAAAATAGTGAAGGCCGAATCCAACTTGTTTTTTTCCTCTTTTGGATATAAACTTCCAACCATGCTGGAAATATTTGGCTTAAAAAAGCCATTCCCGAAAATTATAATGGTAAGTGCTAACCATAATAAATTAGTAGCTAAGGCTAAATTGCCTGGAAAGACAATGGCACTGGTAAAGAGTAAAAACTGGCCTGTTGCCATCATCGTGCCTCCTAAGAGTATACAATTTCTGTTTCCCAGAAATCTGTCCGATATAAATCCTCCAAGCATTGGAGTTAAATAACATAAACCCAGGAATCCTCCATAAATAAGAGAAGCATCGCTGTCTTTCATCATCAAAGAATTAACCATAAATAATGAAAGAATGGCCCGCATTCCGTAGAAGTTGAAGCGTTCCCACATTTCTGTACCAAATAATACCCAAAGGCCTTTTGGGTGACCTGTTTTAACTTGTGTGTGTTCCATAGTTTTTTTAAGTGGCCCTAAAATAGAAGTTTTATTTAAGGATACCAAACCCCTTTTTGGGGGGAGAGGTGCAATTGACAATTGAGAGATTTACAATTGACGATTGAAGGGGTCACGATTCATTACCGATATTGACAAATGAGGGTCTCCGATTTTCGAAAAACCAAAAATTGTCAATTGTCAATTAGAAAATTGAAAATCAATAAACGTGTTGCCCGCCGTTGATGCTGTAATTGGCGCCTGTTATAAAGCTGGTTTCCTCGCTGGCCAAAAAGCTTACAAGGTGAGCCACTTCATGCGTTCCGCCAAGCCTGCCCATTGGAACCTGTGCTACGATCTGGTTCAGTACTTTTTCAGGAACCGCCATTACCATATCTGTACCAATATATCCGGGAGAAATTGTATTAACCGTTACGCCATATTTAGCAACTTCCATGGCAAGGGATTTTGTAAAACCATGCATGCCGGCTTTTGCTGCGCTGTAATTGGTTTGCCCAAACTGGCCACGCTGTCCGTTAACCGATGAAATATTGATGATCCTTCCAAACTTACGTTCAATCATACCGTCGATTACATGCTTGGTGCAATTGTAAACACTGTTAAGGTTGGTATTTATAACGGCATACCAATCGTCCGGTTTCATATTTACTAATCGCCCATCCCGTGTGATACCCGCGTTGTTCACCAGCGTATCAATTGGGCCTACTTTTTCTAAAATATTTTTGATCATCTGACCCGCACCTTCAAATGTACTCACGTCTCCATGAAACAGATCAATGTGACAGCCTTCGGAGTTCATTTGTTTGGTCCATTTCTCGGCTTTTTCAGGGGTAATATAATTACCTACTACTTTAAACCCGTCTTTAAGAAGTTTTTTGCACATAGCAGTTCCTAATCCGCCTGTAGCACCGGTTACCAGTACCACCCGTTTTCCGTTTCCTTGTTCCATTTTGTTTCTTTTTTTTATTTAATTTTATCAACGTTCATCACGGTTGCTTCTCCGCTGGTACAAATTATACCGGTTGTTTTATCTTTTATCAGGGTTTCCACTGTTGCCCTGTTTTTTTCCTTGATCACCTCTTTCACAGTGAATACTGCTTCATAATTAACATCAACATACATGGGCTTTAAAAAGCTGAGTGACTGTTTCAGATAAATAGTTCCTTCTCCTGGAAACAAAGTGCCAAATACTTTACTGAACAAGGAAGCGCTCAGCATTCCGTGCATTATGGGGCGTTTGAACATGGTCTTTGCCGCGTATTCTGCATTCAGGTGAACCGGGTTTTTATCGCCGGTAACCTGCGCAAATCCATTTACTTCTTCCTGAGAAAATTTAAAATCATGTGTATATACCTGGTCTACTTCTATCATATTCATGTATTGATAAAACTAAAAGTAAAACAAAAAAATTGCATTCAAAAATATAAGATCATATTTTTAATCCGAACTTTGCTAAATGCTTTTACCTGCCTCGTATTATCAGCATAAAGATGTTGTAAAGATCGCCAGAGACCTTTTGGGGAAAACGCTTTGCACTAAAATTAACGGGAAGCTCACGGCGGGCATCATTACTGAAACCGAGGCTTACGCCGGTGTGGTGGATAAAGCTGCTCATTCTTACGGAGGCCGTCGCACCAAACGTACAGAAACCATGTACAGTCACGGAGGGGTAAGTTATGTATTTCTTTGCTATGGCATTCATCATCTGTTTAATATAGTCACCAATGTGCGCGATGTGCCGGAAGCAGTATTAATAAGGGCTATTCATCCCACAAAAGGCATTGAAGAAATTTTAAAAAGAAGGAATGCCAAATCGCTCAGTAAAAATCTTTGCGTAGGGCCTGGTAAAGTAAGCTCTGCGCTTGGAATTCAGACCCTCCATGACAACCTCACTCTTACAGGTAAAACCATTTGGCTTGAAGACACCGGAATAAAAATAAAAAATGCAGACATTCATGCGGGCCCGCGCATAGGCGTTGATTACGCTGGCGAAGACGCCCTTCTCCCCTACCGCTTCTGGCTCGAACACATTCCCGGTGAAAAATAGAGGCTTTAATTTGTATCTTGACCTGAAAATGTTACCCCCAGATAGAAACAGATATTTCATTTATATTATCACAGCCTGCTATTTTATAGTGGGATTGATTGGCATTTCAAACCACGAGGTCTGGCTGGATGAAGCGCATCACTTCTTAATAGCAAAGGAAAGCACTTCGCTCAGCGATCTCTTTGAAAGAATAAAATATGAAGGACATCCGCAGCTGTGGAGCATTCTTCTGTTTTTTATCACTCGTTTTACGGATTCAGTCTTTTACATGCAGCTGCTGAATGTATTTATCATGACAAGTGTTTGTTTTCTTTTTTTGAAGAATAGCAGGTTCCCAATTTTTTTAAACGTGATGATTTTATGTGGCTATTTTTTTATTTACGAATACCTGGTAATAAGCCGGAGTTATTCGCTGCTAATGCTTGCCTTAACACTTTCTTTTATTCATCTTACCGGAAATCCGAAAGCCTGGAAACTCTACGCAGCTCTGCTCTTTTTGTCGCTGACACATATTTTCGGACTTATTATCTGTACAGTAATCTGTGTGCTTTTTTTCTTAAACCAGTTTGAGAAACCCGGCAGTAAAAAATATTTTTTCGGACTCCTTATTATCATTAATGGCATTGTGGTATGGAGCATTAAAATTCCTGCTGATCATTTTCTGTATCATTACGATACCGACTCCATTATTAGTTATCGCAGACTTTCAAAAACCGCCTCGATGTTCGCGAAGGGATTTCTCCCATTGCCTGACATCACTGATCGTTTAAAATGGAATTCAAATTTTTTTACGAATACATTAAAATTGCCAGGAATAATAGCCGGTCTTTTTGCTTTCTTAATTCCGTTGTATTTTTTCAGAAAAGAAAGGAAGTTGTTGTTGTTTTATTTTATATCCACTTCGTTAAATTTGTGGTTCATGCACATTTCGCCGGTAATAGTGGGCGCACGCTACAGTGGCATTCTGTTTATTCTTTTTATTTACACTTCCTCTTTCCTGCTTACAAAAAATTCTTGTCGCGGCGCTTCCTGGTATTTGATCATCATTTGTACGGTCCATACGATTTCAGGATTTATTATGTACACGGCAGATATCCGAAATAATTTCTCCAATTCAAAACGTGTTGCCTCTTATATCGAAGAAAAACATCTTCAGAATAAAACAATAATCGTGTCCAATTTCAGCGCGGCGCCCGGCATTTCCTGTTACCTGCATAAAAAAGTTTATTATGCCGAACAGCACGGCCCGGGAAGTTACTGCAAATGGAACACCTGGCCCTTTCTTCTTAATAATGATCAGTTAAGGGATGAAATAGAAAAACAACTTGCTCCTAACGATACGCTGGTGCTTGTTTTAAATCAGTATTATTTTCATACCGACCTTCACGACACCCTCGTGTTTAAAGATCCACGTATTCAATTCCAGAAGATCACAAGCTTTAACGAAGCCATGGTAAACAACGAAAACTATTTCCTGTTCTATGTTTTTTCAATTAAGCTTTGACGGCTTTTCCTATCTTTGTCGAAATCGTTATTATGACCTATTCGCGTATTACATTAAACAAAGGAAAAGAAACCTCTCCTCAGCGTTTTCATCCCTGGATATTTTCAGGCGCTATTGCCAAAAAGGAGCCTGATCTTGAAGAAGGAGGTATTGTGGAAGTATTTTCTTCGCAGAATCAATACGTGGGAACAGGTTATTACGCCAACGGAAGCATTGCCATTCGCCTGATCTCATTTACGCAAACGGAGATCAATGAAGATTTCTGGTTCAATAAAATCAATAACGCTTACCACTACCGTAAACAGCTCGCAATTTTTAATAACAGCACAAATGTATTCCGTCTTTTTTTTGGTGAAGGTGATGGCGCATCCGGACTGATACTGGACTATTACAACGGTCATGTAGTTTTTCAATCACACTCCTGGGGCATTTATCTGCAAAAGGATAATATTGTTGCGGCCATCAAAAAAACAATAGACAGCGACTTAAAAAGCATTTACGATAAAAGCGCCGAGACTTTACCCAAACAGTTTTCAGAGCAGGCACAAAACGGGTTTCTTTATGGAAATGAAGAAGAAGTACTGGTAAAAGAAAACGATCATGTTTTTAAAATTGATTTTATTGGCGGACAAAAAACCGGCTTTTTTGTGGACCAGCGCGAGAACCGCCTGTTACTTTCGAATTACTGTAAAGATAAAATGGTGCTCAATACCTTTTCCTACACAGGAGGCTTTTCGGTGTATGCCTGCGCTGCCGGTGCAAGCACTGTGCATTCGGTTGACGTGAGCAAAAGCGCCATTGAACTGTGTAATAAAAATATTGAACTCAATAATTTTACCAACCACGAAGGATACGCAGCCGATACCTTTGATTTTTTAAAAGATAAAAAGGATGTTTATGATGTGATCATTCTTGATCCGCCTGCCTTTGCCAAAAGTCGCGACAGCAAGCATAACGCGGTTATTGGCTATAAGCGTTTAAATGCCATGGCACTCAAACTCATCCGGCCTAACGGTTTGCTGTTTACCTTCAGTTGCAGCGGAGTGGTTGACAAGAATTTATTTTTCAACACTATCACTGCCGCCGCCATTGAAGCGCGCAGGAACGTTAAAGTAATAAGTTATCTGCACCAGCCGGCCGACCATCCTGTTATTCCCTATTTTCCGGAAGGAGAATATCTGAAGGGAATGCTGCTTTGGGTAGAGTGAAAAATTTGTTATCTTTAAATAATGAAAACAATTATAGTCACAGTTTGTTTCTTTAGCTGTTTAATTATCAAGTCACAATCACTTCCATATGCCTGGGCCGGCTCTTTTAAGGCTGCCTGCTACGAACCTCAATTAATAACGGATCCGCAGGGAAACACCTATATCACCGGGACATTTCAATCAACTATTGATTTGGACCCAGGACCCGGAACATATACATTTTCGCCGCTCAATGGCCTGG
The DNA here is from genome assembly GCA_013816895.1 of Bacteroidota bacterium. GTDB lineage: Bacteria > Bacteroidota > Bacteroidia > B-17B0 > Aurantibacillaceae > Aurantibacillus. Next base: position 18,890 of record JACDDR010000003.1, on the reverse strand, counting down.
ATGTTTTTATATGTAAGTTGAATTCAGCAGGCCAATTCGTATGGGGAAAAAGACTTACCTGCCCTAGCGGGGTACAACCAGCTGCGATCACGCTCGATAATCAGTCGAATATTTTAATAACCGGTTGGTTTCAATACATAATGGACTTTGATCCCGGTCCAGCCGTATTTACGTTAACAGCTAGCTTCAGCAAAGATATTTTCGTTTTAAAACTTGATTCTTCAGGCACCTTTGTGTGGGCCCGAAATATGGGCGGTAACGGAGACGATGAGGGTACGGTAATAGCAAGTGATAATAACGGAAACGTTTATACCACTGGAGTTTTTTAAACAATTGCGGATTTTAATCCTGGGTTTGGAAAGGATAGTCTTGTGGGTGACCCTTTTTTTGTTCCAATCTTTCTGTCAAAACTTAACAGTCAGGGAAATTATGTGTGGGCAAAACAAATTTGTAAAAACACGGGATGGTATCCTAAGGGCTTAGCACTGGATAAACATGGCAATGTATATACTGCCGGTAATTTCGAGGGGACGGCTGATTTTAATCCAGGAAATGGCATCTATAATCTATCTGCTTCAGGGGTAGAAATGTTTGTTTCAAAAGTCGATAGTTCTGGTGGCTTTGTTTATGCTGAACTAATCGGAAAAGATGGTCTTGCTACTCCCTTTGATATTGCAACGGACTCCCTGGGTAACCTTTACATGGCCGGAGAATTTAAGTGGGCACCTGATTTTGATCCTGGTTCAGCAAGCTTTACAATGACTCCCAATGGAGGTAAAGACATGTTCTTACTTAAAATAGATTCAACCGGTAATTTTTTATGGGGAAAACAAATTGGCGACATTTATGATGATCGAATGCAATCAATTAACGTATCTGGTTCGCATTTGTATGCCACGGGCTATTATGCCGGAGCTCCCGATTTCGATCCAGGCCCGTCGGTTGTAACACATACTTCTTATTCCGCGTCTGCTTTTGTAAACGAATTTGATTTAAACGGCAACTACGTATGGTCCGTTGGATTTTCCTCCTACCAGATGTTTGGTACAAGTATTAGCTCGGATAATTATGGAAGCTTATATTCATGCGGGTATTTCCAGAATACAACTGATTTTGATCCCTCAGCTTCAACATATACTCTCACAGCCCCGAGTGGTGGCGATACTTATGTCTGCAAGTTGGGTGTAACCGTCACCGGTTTACTGCATCATACAATTAATTCAAACATTAGTTTATATCCAAACCCAGCCCAAAACGAAATAATTATAAAAGGTACTTCGCCAGAAGAAAAAATTGAGGTAGCGATAAGAACTCTTCAGGGGCAAGTTTTAATAACAGGTCTTTTAATGGGAAACGAACACGCAATTAATATTAAAGATTTACCTGAAGGTTGTTATATAGTATCAATACAAAGTAAAAGTTTTATCACAAATTTCAAGTTGATTAAACAATAAACAAATTAAAGTCTATCGATATTTTTCCGAGTGATTCACTGAAAAAGTTTAGAATTCAAGAACTCCCATCATTTAAACAGTCCTTTAAGTTCTCCTGAAGCCAGCACATGGCCATCCATTGCCTTAATCAACTCTTTTTTACCGCAAGTATCGGACATCTCTAATTTTACATCGAGAGCGTACACTTTAAAGTGATAGGTATGCACACCGTTCGGGGGGCAAGGGCCAAAATACTTGTTTTGTTTACTACTGTTCCTGCCTTGTACTCCCGGAGCGCTGTTTTCCGTTATTTTCTGAACAGGCGGAATATTCCACATGATCCAGTGATCGTATTCGCCGTTTGGTGAGTCGGTGTCATCCATTATCAAAGCGAGGCTCTGAGTGTTGCTGGGAAAATTCCCTATCAGTACTTCTGGGTTTATATTCTGCCCCTGACAAGAATAACGTTCTGGTATGTAATGACCATCTGCAAACGCGGAGCTTTTTACTGTTAAGCTGTTCTGTTGAAGAAAAAAGCATCCTAATAAAATAAGTAATTTCATGGCACGGGTATTTAACAGAACACGTCAAATTTTGTGCCGCAGCGTTTTTTTACGAAATCAAAGAGTCGTTGTAATCATGCGGACTAACGCCTGCTGCTCTCAAGAAAACTCATATAATCCTGTAAAATAATAATAGCGCTTATCACGTCAACCGTGGCTTTGTTCTGCCGGTCCTTCTTTTTTACACCGCCCATCAGCATGGTTTGATGCGCCAGAGCACTGGTAAAGCGTTCGTCGTAACGCACTATTTTTTTCTCGGGAAATTTTTTTTCAAGGTGACGAACAAAGGGATCTATAAAACGGGCACTATCACTTTTTACATTTTTAAGGGTTTTTGGTTCGCCCACCACAATCTCGTCCACCACTTCCTTTTTAAAATAATCTTCTAAAAAAGCGATGAGATCTTTGCTGTGAATAGTCATTAAACCGCAGGCTATCATGCGCAGATTATCCGTTACCGCGAGGCCAACACGTTTACTGCCATAATCTATTGCGAGGATGCGTCCCATTGAAAGTAAAAGTAAGAATTAAGAATGAAGAATTGAGATTTTGCAATTCAGTTTACTACAAACCTATGCGCTAAAAGATACATTCAACGGGATTTTTAAAAACCATTCCTCAACTATTTTGGTCAGCAGCTGCCGCAAGAATATAATCCCCTTTGAACACTCCTTATTTCACTTTACCTTAGCACCATGATTAAAAAGATCGGTCTTTTAACTTCAGGTGGCGACTCCCCCGGCATGAACGCCTGCATCAGGGCAGTGGTGCGTACTGCCGTGCATTATAACATTGAAACGGTTGGTTTTATAAGAGGCTTTGAAGGGTTGATTGATAATGATTTTGTAAAGCTCGGCCGCGAAAGTGTTTCAGGTATTATTCACCGTGGTGGTACTACTTTAAAAACTGCACGCAGCGAACGTTTTTTAACCGATAAAGGTTTAGGCATGGCAGTTGATACTCTTTTTAAACATGAAATGGAAGGCCTCGTAATTATCGGTGGTGACGGGAGTTTCCGCGGCGCCATTGAAATGAGCAAACTTATAAAAATACCAATTGTTGGTTGCCCGGGTACTATCGATAATGATCTGGTAGGAACAGATTTTACAATCGGATATGATACCGCGATTAACACCGTTGTTGAAGCCATCGATAAAATCCGCGATACAGCCGAAAGTCACGATCGTATTTTTGTGGTGGAAGTAATGGGACGTGATGCGGGCCTTATTGCCCTTCGCAGCGCTATTGCCAGCGGTGCCGAGGCACTCCTGGTGCCTGAATTAAAACACGACAGTGAAAATTTAATTGAAAAAATTAAAACCTGGCGCAGCACCAAAAGCAGCAAAATTATTGTTGTTGCCGAAGGCGATGAAAGCGGCGGCGCTTTTAAAGTAGCCGAAATAATTAAAAAACATTGCCCTGAGTTTGACCTCAGAGTGAGCGTACTCGGGCATATTCAGCGCGGAGGCAATCCCACCTGCATGGAGCGTGTAAACGCCAGCATCATCGGTTTTAACGCGGTAAAGGCCATCATGAAAGGTCACTCTAATGAAATGATCGGCATCATCAATAAAAAAGTTTCTTTCACCCCGTTTGAAAAAGCGGTAAAACATCACCAGGCACTGAACAGCGACCTTGTTGAACTGATTGAAATTTTAGGATCTTAAACCGCAATTAGACGATTTATCGCTGACTATCTGGCTTTTGCGGTTAACCCCGAGTTAGAATCTGTTAGATTTTTTTACCCTTGAAAATACCTTGAAATCTTACAGATTCTTACCTCGCAAATTTTGAGTCTTCTTAACTGTTTGTTTTGGGTTAGTATGCGATAAATCCCGGGCTTGAAACAGCAAAACCGCGTACCCTTAGTGTAAAGCTCGACACCGGGTTGTATTTCCAGACAGAATTATGACCATCGGGTAAAAAAGGATAATAACCGAAAGAAAACTGAAAGGTACTGCTCACCAGATTTTCATTCCTGAACATAATACCCAACGCATATCCCTGGTACAGGCTGCTTTGTAAAACCGGATGCTGCGGATCGCCCAGCATTCCAAAGCCGGCAAGCAGCACCGGCGCAAATTTAAAGCCAATGAATTTATAAGGGGCATAGGCCACCGTTTCAGAATTCACCACCATTTTTGTATTTCCTGTTAAAGTCCCCGGACTAAAGCCATACAACTCACTCCCCGACAGGGTAATGGTTTCATTGAATAATTTATTTGCGCCATATACCATATTGTAATAAATAAACTGCCTGAAAAACCAGCGGCCTGAGCGTTTCAAGTTACTGAAATAATACATGTTAAAGTTGGCGGTAATATCGTTTGAAACAGACTTGTTGAAAAACACGCCATAGGCAACGGTAGCCGACACGTATCCAAATTTAAAATGCTTTGCTCTTGCTACTTCAATACCTGAATAATATCTTATTTTATCGTACTGCTTTTTTATACCGCCGTAAATGTATTGTATGATCATTCCTTCCGGCACGTCCTCATTGGCTCCAAATCTGTAAATATATTTATCCTTGTAATACTCCTGGAGCGCGAATCCAACGTTCCCTAAAAAAGCGGTAGTATTATATACATTATGTTTCGGATCCATGTCCTGAGTCGGGCGGTTAATGTACTGACTCCGATAGTTGCGCCAACCCGCGATAATATTCGTGCTCTGGTTAAAAAAGCTCTTCTCCTTGCTCAGCTTAAAAGCACGGCCAGTCCATACATCATAACTTAACACATCGGTTTTAAATTTTTTTACGGTACTGTCTATCGCATCGGTATATGCAAAATAGCCCCAGCCATTATTTACAGCTAAGCCGCCGGCCCAGGGAGTAAGCGGGGAAAAAAATCCTCTGTTAAAAGCAATGCCAACATTTGTTCCGGTTGGTGTAACTTCGTAGCCAAGTCTGGATGAAATGTAAGTATTATCAAGGTTATCGATGGCATAATACCCATGATAGTCGAACACATCCGGGCGGGTAAAGCCTACATACTGCTCAAACTGCTGGCCCCAGCCAAAAAGGTTCTGGTTACGGAATTTCGCGTTTGCAAAAACATCGGTGATGAGTATAGGAACGGTGATGGCCCATTTATCCAATACCACCACATTCACATCCACGCTATCACGACTGCTTGTTAACTCAATGGTAATTTTAGCATCGTTTACAAAAATAGCCGATCGCAATAAACGCTCAGTTTCACTTATTACCAGCGGATTAACCGTATCGTTTTTATGAAAGAGCAAACGGTTGTTGATTATATATTGCCTGGTTTTGGTATGCGCAAGGTTACCCATCCGCTGAGAATAATTAACACGCCGGTAAATAGTATCATTAACAGAATGGCCAAAGGGATCGTACACCGTTATTTTAATATTGCGAATAATAGCATGCTCATAATAAATATAGGGGTTCACGATTTTTTTTTCTTCGGTTGATTCAGGGGCTACGGGCTCCTGCCTGGGCTCAGGATCAACAAAGGTGGCGTTATATAACCAGCGCGTAAAACCGTTCTTCTGCGCGAAGTGTTTTATTTTTTTATAAAACCGTAAAGAATCTTTTCCCGGATGGAGAGTATCATTGGACTGAGAATAACTCTGATGTGTTTGAAAAAAAAAGATAATGATGAGTAATAAAACCCCTTTTAATGCCCTGCCCGGTTTGTTAAAAAGAGGATGCATATCTGAGAGTTAAAACTTCAATGGTGCACAACAAAATGCATGCCAGTGGATTTTAATTCCCGATTTCTTTCTTGGGATAATATAAGTCGATGGTAACCAGGGCGGCAAGAAAGCCCCAGAAGGGCAACGAAAGCTTATCGGTATCCAGAAAATTATTTAAAAATCCATGGACAAAATACGTCATCAAACCAAGAAATATACCAATGGAAAGTATTTTCATTTCAGTTTCTTTTATCTGGTAGATCAATCTGTAGCCAAGTGCGGTGCTGTAAAACAATAATGCGAGTACGATAATAAGACCGGGCACACCCTGTTCAGAAAGGGGACCAAGGTATTCACTGTGCGCATTGCCATTCGTTCCGAAGTTGGTACTGATGATGGTACGGTCGCGGCTTAATTGGTAGGGCGCATATTTAAACATGTAGGTTCCTGGTCCCCATCCAAAAAAAGGTTTGTCCTCCCACATTCTGATCGCGCAACTCCAGCGGTTCAACCGTTCAAGATTGGAAGCGTCGGTAGAAATATTTGATACCGATTCAATGTTGTTGGAAAAGCCGCCTTCCGCGTCGGTGTTATTTCTGCCAAGGGCAATGAGTATCTCGGTTTGAAACGCATAAAACAGTATGCCTCCCACCGCGAGTGTAAGCAGGATGGTTCTGAATCTTATTTTTAAAAACAAAGTAACAAGGATGCAAAGCGCCACTACCAGGCTTAACCAACCCGCCCGCGCAAAAGAAAGAATTATGGCCGTTGTAAAAGCAAGGAATAAAAAAAAGGAATATATTTTAAGGGGTAGCGACAAATTTTTAAGAAACAGGAAACTGAAGCAGGCAGGAATGAACATTGCCAGAGCCGCGCCGTAGGCCGTGTGATCGTTGTAAAAAGGCGAAACAACCCAGTCTGCCGCTTTATCATTAAAATTAAAGGCCGCGTGCTTTACGGTTGTATAAAAAACAACAATTAATAAGCCGCTCGCACAAAACAATACAAAATTTACGAGATTTTTTCTGTCACGAAAAAGATGCGGCATGATTACGTAGCAACTGAAAATAAACCATAAACGCGCGATAAGGTATTTTAAGGATACTGCAATTTCGGTACTTGTAAGCGAGGTAACAAACATCCATGTCAATTGTAAAATGATAATGATGGAAATAGCATGCCGCGCGAATTTGCGGTCGGTAATGCTGCTGTTAACTTCATTAAAAATATACAGGAGCATAATGCCCGCCATGATGGGTTCGGTTGGCAGGCTAAGATCCATCCCCTCGGTCATGCCCAGTTCCTTAAGCGAAATGGCCAGCGGCGTTGCAAAGGCCAGGAATAAAACCAGCTTTTGTAAATTAACCAACGCCACATACACAACAATAATGAGAAGCGGTAAAAGATTGTACGGATAAAAATAATCCTTCTTGTAAACCAAAATATAGGCGTTGCCTAAAATGTAGCTTAGGATGAGCAACTCAAACAGATATAGTTTTAAATACCTTACCAAGAGTTAAACGATTTTTTCCCTGTTTTTTATAAGGATAACAACAATACCCAGAAGTAACGCCGACATTGACGATACCAGAACGATGATCCAGCGTACCGGGTAACAGCGCTTATCGGGCAGACTGGGTTTTGAAACGTAAAGGATAAAATCCACATTGCCCTGAGCATCCATTAAATACTTGTCATAAGCCACTTTCATTTCGCCATAACCACGCAGGTTGGCTTTGATTTTGCCGCTTAGTATCTTTAATGCTTCCCCATTTTTCTTCAGTCCCTGAGATTGTTTTAACTGGGTTTCCGACAGATTCCCTTTAATTGCTTCCTTGCTTAAATATTTTGCTTGTTGCTTTCCATCAATAATATTGTATTCGTTTTTTATTTTTTTTATTTCGTTGTCCAGGGAATCCATTTCATGATCCGTAGCTTTTAGCACCGTGCGGGCATTACCAAGATATTGTTGAATAACGTGCATCTTGTTGCGCTGAATAAGCTGATTGGTTAAAACAATTAAACGCGCGTTTAATTTTTGTGCAAATGCCGGATCCCCATCTTTAACCGCTATTTCGATAGACTCATACAGCGTTGGTGAAATGGAAACGTTTTCCTGGTAAACATACGAAAACAGCGCTCTTCCGCCTTTTCTTGAAACCGTATCGATCCCGTATTTTTCATACAGATTAAACTCGCGGGCCAATTCGTCCTTTACATCCTCGCTTAAAAGATATTGCAATAATTGCTCGCTGTTTGATTCTTCAGAATTCTGGTACATGTTAACCGGATAAACAACGGCGGTTGATTTGTATTTTTCCTTTAAAAGAAATGAAAACCCGAAAGAGATCACAGCGGCCGCAAAAACAAGCACTGCAAGGGTTTTAATTCTTTTGGAGATTACCGCTACAATATTCAGAGAGTTTAAACTATCCATTGGTATTCAGTGTATAAAATTTTTAAATTTTTGCTTCAGCAACATAAACAATAAAGCAATAAGATTGTTTGCGATCACTGCAATCAAAACAATGATCATCCGTTTCGGGCGCGCTTTATATTCATTGGGCATCGCCTTTTCAACGATAAACTTAGTGGGAAGAATGGTGCTGTAATTTACGAGCGCTTCATCGTACTTGGCTTTTATATCAGGATATTTAGCCCCGTATTTATCGAGGTTATCGTGCATGATCTGGTATGCGCCGCCGTATTTTTTAAGTGTATCCAGCTTCACTTCCAGTCGTTTAATAGCGGCAACGTCATTCTTTTCAATGGCTCTTGCATAACTTTTAGAATACGCCTTTACCTGTTCTTTGTAATGCAACACACCCAGCATCCGTAACGACTGAAGACTGTCCTCCAGTTCTTTCATACGTAATAAAGTGTTCTGATATTCTTCCTTTACTATTTTCAGCACCTGCGAACTAACGGTTTTCGTCATTTCATATTTTACCGTGTCGCAATAATCAGAAATACCATTTGCAATTTGAGCGGCTCCATTCGCCGTATAATCATAAACCTCAACTTTTACGCTGTTGAATTCGGTACGCTTGATGCTCACCATATCTTCCCATTTAAGCCTCAGGTAATGATAAGAAAAACTGGTGTCTTTTATTTTCCAGCGGTCCCACAAATTATACGCGTTGGCCACCTTGATCTTCAGCGCGTCGGAACTCAGCAATTGTATTAACTTTTCACAATCGTCCTCATCGCCAATCTGCATGTAATCTTCCTGATTGCCCGCGTTTGCTTCAATAACCAGTTTGGAAACAGAGAACTGACGGGTAGCGAATAATATGGCAGTAGACTTATATTGTTTCGGCATTAAAAAAGCGATAATTCCGGTTACCAGTACAGTTGCAATAGTAACCAACAGAAATACTCTTTTCCATTGTATGAGTTTAACGATAAAGTCCCGGGTTGAAATACCTTCAGTCATATTTATTTATATTTTATGAACCTAAGAACGGATTTTGGGTCCACCATACCAGTAACAAAGGCTAATAAGCCACTAAATATAAGCATTATTATGAAATTGAGCATCCATTGTTTGGTGAGGTGCAGGGTAAAATAATTAATGAGAAACAAACCCAGAATAAAAAGAAACAAGGAGGCCAGCAAGCGTTTGTTGGGCTTGAATTTAAAGATCTTGTAAGAAATATAAACCTGTATAAGCCCTGTTAAAAACTGAGTAACCAGACTTGATATAGCGCTGCCCATTGCAAAATATTTAGGAATAAGAATAAAATTGAGAATGATATTGATGCCAATGCCACACAGGGCCATGTAATTTAGATGTTTGAGATTTCCGTTGGCCGTTAAAAGCGTTCCGAAAATGTAAGTGATGGATATTGCGGTAAAACAGTTCATGAGTACGGCCATAATATCGGCTCCTTGTGTATCACCGGTATATATTTTCTCAAAAAAATGTTCAGCATAAAACATGGTTGAAATGGAAACAATCAGCGCAGGTGTAATTAGTAAAGTGAAACCCAATTTTACAACGTTCTCGATATTTTCTTTCTGTTTGAGCATCCGGCTGAACAAGGGAAACAGCAATACAGAAAACAAATAAGCAATCTGATTGGCGGCATCCAGCAACCTGAAACTTTTCGCATAAATACCACTTTGTTCTTTTCCAAGATTTCCGGGAAGCAGTTTTTCAATCATTACGCTATCGAGTCTGTTATAAAACGTCATTAATAAAACCAATATTGCATAAGGCGCGCTTTTCCTGAGAATAAAACGGTTGAAGGCCCAATCCCAATTGAGTTTAAACGTGTGGGTTTTATTGAACACCACAATAAAGGAAACAATTGCAGTTAAAGCATAACCAATTGTTTGCGCGTACACAAAAGCCATAACGCTTACCTCCATGCCGAAAACATTTAATAACATAAGACCCACAATGCTGATCATGATAACACGGTCGAGCACCGAAATAAAACTGTCTACCCTGAAGAAATGCAAAGCCTGCAGGTTTGAGCGGAGAAAAAGAATGAAGCTCAGGAAAAAACTATTCAGACAGAGTACCAGCAACAGCTTCATGTTATAATGAAGCAGAAAAAAACCGATACAAAAAGAAATACAGATATAAAAAAACCCAAGCGCAAATTTAAGACCCATCATTTTACTGAAGTGCTTGCTTAACAAATGACTGTTTTGCGCAATGTTCTTGTTATTAAAATTACTGAGTCCGAAATCAAGAAGAATATTAAGAAGGAGAGAAAAATTAAAAATGACAGCATACTCACCATAACTGATATTGCCAATAGTACCCTGCACTTTAGGTTCAATGATGATGGTCCAGAAAGGCTTAATTAACAGATTAAGAACCAGTAGGATAGCAAGATCTAGTATGAACTTCTTTTTCTGCATTTAAAACGGGCAAATATACCTTTTTTTATGGCTTAAACTAATCCTTTTAATAGATTTGCAGTGTGCAAATAGTAGTAAATACAAGGCTTTTACTTAAAGACCGTCTCGAGGGCATGGGCTGGTTTGCTTATCAGACCCTGAAGCGTATCACCATCAATAATCCGAAGCACCATTTTGTTTTTTTATTTGACAGGCCTTTTGATGAATCTTTTATTTTTTCGGATAACATTACGCCCGTTATTCTTAGCCCGCAGGCCCGTCACCCGGTGCTTTACTATATCTGGTTTCAACATTCGGTAAAATCGCTGCTCAATAAAATGCAGCCGGATGTTTTTTTATCACCCGACGGTTTTTTGTCACTGGGCGCCAGATGCAAGCAGCTGCCCGTAATCCACGATCTTAACTTCATCCATCATCCGAAAGATCTGAAATGGCTTACCGGAAAATATTACAATTATTATTTTCCTAAATATGCCCGGGAAGCCTCGCGAATAGCTACTGTTTCGCAGTTCAGTAAACAGGAAATTGTTTCCAGCTACCAAATCAGTGCTGATAAAATTGACGTTGTTTATAATGGCATCAATTCCTTTTTTAAGCCTTTAAGCGAAGAAGAAAAGCTTGCGACTAAACAGAAATTTTCTTCGGGCAAAGACTACTTTGTAAATGTAGGGTCGCTTCATCCACGCAAAAACATTCTTAACCTCATCCGCTCTTTCGCGGCGTTTAAAAAAGAATCACAGTCTGAATTAAAGCTGCTGCTTGCGGGACCACATTTCTGGGGACTCACTGAAATTTATTCGGTCATTAACGAAAATCATTTAAAGGATGAAGTAGTGTTCACCGGACGCCTTTCCAATGAAGACCTTGCAAGTGTTCTGGGTTCTGCGCTTGCCTTAACTTTTATTCCTTATTACGAGGGCTTTGGAATTCCATTAGTAGAAGCCATGCAGGCCCAGGTTCCTTTGATTACAAGTAACGTAACAAGTTTACCGGAAGTAACAGGCAATGCAGGTTTGCTGGTGAATCCGTTTAATATCGATGAAATAAAAAACGCGATGCTGCGAATGTACCAGGATCCTTTATTACGCCAGGATTTAATTCAAAAAGGAAATATACAAAAGGAAAAGTTTTCGTGGGACAAAAGCGCAGACCTCTTGTGGGAGTGCGTTTTGAAGACTGCTTCGCTTAGCTAAATTTCAGGCTCGCCAGCACTTTTTTTGTCGTGCCTGATTTTTCATCGAAATATTTTTGAAGGGTTGATTTTAATTTTTCTTCTCCCTTATTATCCAGGAAATAATTTGCGGCGTCAACGGCTTCCTCAATGCTGTTTACATTCTTAGCGGCTTCAAGACTGATCAACTCCAGCGCCTCGTTGTACTTATGATGGGTGGTGCCGTAAAAAATAACAGGCTTTAGATAAACCGCTGCTTCCAGGCAGTTGTGTATGCCCTCGCTAAATCCCCCGCCAATATACGCCAGATCACAATAGTGATAGAGTTTTGAAAGTAATCCGAACGTATCTAAAATTAAAATCTTTTCATTTTTGAACGGAGTATTACTACTGTAAAGTGAAAATGAAATTCCATTCTCCTTAAGAAGTTTAACGAGCCTTTCAATCGAACCGGGATTTATTTCATGAGGAGCGATAATAAGTTTAACATCCGGCGATTTTATTTTTTCTATTACATGAATTAATAACTCTTCGTCTTCTTTCCAGGTGCTTCCCGCTACAATGATCTGCGAGTCTCCACAAAATTGTTGAACAGATGGGATGGATTCAAACCTTTCCCTGATCTCTATCACCCTGTCAAAGCGAGTATCGCCGGAGACTTCGTAATTTTTAACTCCAATGCTTTCCAGTAATAAAGCAGATTGCTGATCCTGTATGTAAAGTTTTTCAAACGTTGCCAGAGATTTCCTGAAGATGAAACCATACCATTTAAAAAAAGGATGGTGAGGTTTAAATACTGCTGAAACAAGGTATGTTTTGATGTTGTGGCGCTGAAGACAGAACAAAAAGTTCAACCAGAATTCGTATTTAATAAAAATGGCCGCTTTCGGTTTTACAATTCGTATGAATTCTTCTGCGTTTGATTTTGTATCCAGGGGCAGGTAACCGATCACATCCGCACCCGGCCAGTTCTTAACCTCTTCGTAACCGCTTGGTGAAAAAAAGGTAAGCACCACTTTACTGTTTGGATAATCTTTTTTTATTTTTTCGATCAGGGGTCTTCCCTGCTCAAACTCGCCATAAGAGGCGCAGTGCACCCAGGTAATATCCTGTGAATTTAATGCGGCGATTTTTTGGGCGTAAATTTTTTTCCAGTCGCGCCGCCCTTGTATCCATTGTTTTGCTTTTGTTTTTTTGAAAGAGGCAAGCCTGATAATAAGACCATACAACAACACCACCAGGTTATAAATGAACATTGAATACTTTTTAATCGTAATAAAATTCGCGCGGTGTTTTTTTATACAATGGCAGTATCCACCCGAAACGGAAGCCGTACAGCAGATCGAGTCGCGACTGCGTATCGGCAAGGCCCGTATCGTAATTCATTTTTCTGACACTTTTTGTAAAGGCCTGGTAAAACTCAAAGCCGAAATAAAAATTCAGCATTTTATTATCACTTAAAAACATGTATCCTAAAAACTGTGATGTTGAAAATCCGTTGGTAAGCCTGTCGTAGCCATTTTTAAGATCTCCTTTTACCGCCGCAATTTTTTTCTGGTAATCAAATAAATTTATTTTATGCTGGAGATAGCCGCCGCCAACGGTGACCATGAGCCCTGAATTAGGATTCGCGGAAAGAAATTTAAACACTTTCCCGCCAACGATGTGCACTCCAAATCCTCTTTCAGTAATACGGATATCGGCTGGGTATCCTTCGTTGTCTATAATTGTACCGTTCTCTGTTTTTAATTGCACCAACACATCTTCCCGAACATTTCTGCCGTACATGTAGTTATATTCAACTCCAAAAATCCAGTTCTTTTTTGTTTTAAACATAAAAGAAGAACCCACATTTAAATTCGGACCAAAGCGTTTCGACAGATCACCACCCGGTAACTGGCCTCCTACATGAATGGAGAGGATAGGCACAAAAATGGCGGAATCAATCTGAGCCCTTGAAACAAAAGAAAATAAAAACAGAATTAAGGTAACTCTCATCACGGATTAAAGGTAATGCATATCTGCGTTAAATAAAAACAAGATCCGTTGCGTTATTCATTTTTAAAATGACTCATCCTGGTTTTGTAAGTAGTTATTTTAAGATTGTCCTGATCGCTCTCCACCAGGCCATCCTTTAAGCGCACAATGCGGTGCGCATGCAAGGCAATGTCTTCTTCATGCGTTACCAGTATAATTGTATTTCCGTTATTGTGAATCTCTTCAAACAGACCCATGATCTCTACAGAAGTCTTGCTATCAAGATTTCCCGTAGGCTCATCTGCCAATATAATGGCAGGTTTGTTAACAAGGGCCCGGGCTATGGCCACACGCTGACGCTGGCCTCCGCTTAACTCATTCGGCTTATGATTTACACGGTTACCCAAACCAACCTGCTCCAATACTTCTATTGCTCTTTTGTTACGGTCAGCTTTGCTGTATCCGGCATATACCAGCGGAAGGGCAACATTTTCAAGGGTTGTGGCGCGCGGTAAAAGGTTAAAGGTTTGAAATACGAATCCGATTTCTTTATTACGAACTTCGGCAAGCTGGTTATCACTCATTTTAGCTACTGAAAGTCCATTTAATATGTACTCCCCGCCAGTAGGGCTGTCCAGGCATCCTAGCATATTCATCAGGGTAGATTTTCCGCTTCCCGAAGGACCCATTAAGGCAACATACTCGTTCTTCATTATTTTTAAAGACACGTCTTTGAGGGCATTGATGATCTCGTCGCCTATTTTGTAGGTTTTCTGAATATGCGATAATGAAATAATTTCCTGCATTAGCTGTAAAATTAGGATATTTGCGGTCGAATTAAAAACAATCCTTCAACATGAGCTTTTACCGACGCATTAAATACTTTTTAGTACATACTTTAAAACACACCAACGAAGTTGCGCAGGACATGCTTGCCAAAGGACTCGTTGAGATGGACAACGTGGTTGTTAAGGAAAATGTTTTTTTGAGTGATGATGCGGAAATAAAGGTGGAGGGAAAGGTAGTAAGGCCTAAAAAAGACTTTATTTATATCAAGTTTAATAAGCCTGCGGGATACGAAAGTACTCTGAGCAAGAACGTTGAAAATAATCTTTCTGAATTTTTTACAGATCAGAAAGGATTATCAATAGCAGGAAGACTGGATAAGGCTTCCGAAGGTTTATTATTGCTAAGTAACAATGGCAAATGGGTCGAAAATATTACAAACCCTTTATTCGAAAAAGAAAAAGAATATATAGTGGAACTTGATAAAGAGCCCGGGGAGGATTTTGTAACGCTCTTTACAAAGGGAGTAAATATTGGTTATCACGTAACAAAACCCTGCGAGTGTAGTTTATTGGGCGGAAATAAAATTAAAGTGAAACTAAAAGAAGGAAAGAACAGACAAATCCGCAAGATGTGTAAAACATTAGGATACAATGTTTTAAGCCTTAAAAGAACCAAGATTGATAACGTAGAGCTCAAAAACCTGGAAGAGGGCAAATGGGAATTTTTCAAAGTTTAACAAATTATACGTTGTAACATATAATGTTATAACATACATTTGTGCTATAAATTATAAAACTCTTATGAAAAAATTAATTCTTACTGCTGCGGTGGCTTTACTAAGCGTAAACGCTGCTATTTCACAAACGAACTGGAATGTAGATGCCAGTCACTCTAAACTTGGATTTTCTGTTACTCACATGATGGTGAGTGATGTGGAAGGAAAATTTAAGGTGTACGAAGGTAAAGTAACTTCAAAAACGGATGAAGACTTTACCGATGCAGCAATCGAATTTTCTGCAGATGCTGCCTCTATTAACACTGAAGATGAGAAACGCGATGGCCACCTGAAAAGTGCTGATTTTTTTGATGTTGCAAAATATCCGAAGATCACTTTTAAAAGTACCAGCATGAAAAAGAATCTTAAAAAAGGAAAAACTGCGTACGACCTTGTGGGTGATTTAACCATGCATGGCGTAACTAAAAAAGTTACATTAACCGCTATTGGTGCTGCAAAAACAGTAAAAGATCCTTACGGAAATATTAAAAATGGTTTTAAAGTTACAGGTTTAATTAACCGTAAAGATTTTGGCCTTGCATGGAATGCTGCCCTGGAAGCAGGTGGTGTAGCGGTAAGCGAAGAGGTAAAACTGGACATCAACATTGAACTAAATAAAGCAAAATAACATTACAGAGGCTGTCTCAAAACTGCACCGTTATTGCGAACGTAAAGCAATCTGCCTGATAAACCAGATTGCTTCGACCAATGTCTCGCAAAGACGTTGGGGTACTTTGAGACAGCTTTTTTAAAAAGATGAAACTGGAAGATGAAATACAGCAGTCCGCGTTTAAATCGCCGCAGCAAAAGCTGGCCATTAATCTTCTGTATACCACTCACTGGCTTCATAATCATTACGACTCCTTTTTTAAAGGAAAAGATATCAGTACACAGCAATACAATGTTCTTCGCATTTTAAGAGGCCAACACCCCAACTACTGCAATTTAAAACTCATTAAAGAACGTATGCTCGACCGCATGAGCGATGCTTCACGCATTATCGACAAACTCCTGCTAAAAGGTTTTGTTGAACGAAAATCCTGTCCTGATGACCGTCGCAGCGTAAATATTTTAATAACCGACAAGGGACTGGAACTTTTAAAGTCTCTTGATTTTATTGATGAGGCGATTAAAGGGATATTCTCCTCCCTTTCTACAGAGGAAGCAGAAATGTTAAATTCTTTACTGGATAAACTCAGAACCAGTGAAAAATAGCATCTGAATCGATTCAAATTTTAATTCTGGTTAATAGCTCTTCATTTTTTGCCAAAATATCCGAAAATGAGTAAACCCTACTTTTTAACCCTTTAGTGGTGATTACTAATGAGGTAGTAATTCTTTCATCATCTCTATATTCGTTAAATTTGTGTATGATCAAACGAATAATCATATTTTTTGCTGTGTTTTGCCTGGGTTCATCTGCTATTGCCCAAAATAGCCAGTGTTCAGGCGCTACTCCGTTTTGTACCGGTCAAACCATGCAGTTTCCTGCGGGTGTTAACGCGGGAAGCGCGCAGTCCGGGCCAAATTATGGTTGCCTTGGTTCACAACCCAATCCTGCCTGGTTTTATTTTCAGGCTGCTACTTCCGGCCCAATGGTTATTACCATGTCTGCCGCAAACGATATTGATTTTATTGCTTACGGCCCCTTTCCTACCCTGGCCGGTAATTGCGGTAATCTTACGGCTGCAAACACCGTAGGGTGCAGTTATTCAGGATCCGCTACCGAAACCCTTACCATTGCCAATGCGGTACCAGGACAGTTCTATCTTTTGCTGATCACCAATTTCTCTAATGCCAATCAGCCAATTACCTTCAGCCAAACCAATGCTAACGCTCCGGGTGCCGGTCAAACCAATTGCGGCGTGCTTTGCAGCATGACCGTAGCGGCTACAGGCTCCTTATGTGCAGGTAAAACCGCAACCATGAGTGTAACAACAGGTACACAGGTAGTAAGTGTTGCCTGGTCGGGACCGGGTGGATATTCTTCTCCCACCGGAAACACAAGCATTCCGAACATGACCTCAACCGGTGTATACACTGCCATTGCTACTACAACTGGTACCAACCCTGCAACCAATACCTGCTCGGTTACCAAAACCATTACTGTAGTTCAAAATCCAACTCTTGTAATTAATAATAACGGTCCGGTGTGTGCCGGAACCCAGGCTAATATTACGGGAGCCGGTGCTACCTCATATACCTGGAGCGGCCCCAATAGCTTTGCTTCCAATATTTCTTCGCCATTTATTCCGAATGCTCAAAATATTAATTCAGGTTTATACACTGTGATTGGTACTGCCAACGGATGCACTGCCACTGCCAACACATCCCTTACCATCAAACCTAACCCTACTGTTACCGCTTCCAACGCCGGAGCTTATTGCGCGGGGCAGAGTTTCAGTTTATCCACAAACGGCGCCAACACGTATACATGGGTTGGCCCAAATAATTATTTATCCAATCTGCAGAACCCTGTTCTCTCAAATAATATTTTAGCCTACAGCGGGACTTATTCAGTATTGGGAGCAATTAATGGTTGTACATCCACGGCGAATACAAATGTTGTGATCAATCCCTTACCAAACATTACAGCTTCTACTTCTTCGGCTAATATCTGTGCTAATTCAGGCTTTACCTTAAGCGCCGGCGGCGGAACAGCTTATGCATGGATGGGCCCAATGGGTTTTAGTTCACTGTCTTCTTCTGTGCCTTTCAGTAATGCACAAACGATTATGACAGGCACCTATAATGTAACCGGTACCGATGGCAATGGCTGTGTGAATACTGCCAGTGTAGTGCAGGTGGTAAATCCCAATCCAAGTCCTGTTGCTTTTGGAGCTGTTAAATGTTTGAACGAAGACCTTCCTATATCTGCTGTTGGCGGAACCAATTATCAGTGGAGCGGGCCTTCCGGCTTTACCTCTAACCTTCAGAACCCAATAATTTATGGCGCGCAGTTTGGTAATTCCGGTGTATATACCGTTACCGTTTCGGCGGCGGGTTGTGCAGCCACTGCCACTGCATTCTGCAACATTTTACAGAATCCCGTAATTGGGTTTACAGGCAGTACCGAAATCTGTAAAGGCGGAATATTTTCTTTTGTTGGTACCGGTGGTATCGATTATAAATGGCTGGCAACTTTTGGCGAATTAAGCCAGGCGAACTCATATACTGTTTCTACAACTTCTCCGCAATTACAATCCACCTACACCCTGGTAGGTGCTGATGGAAACGGCTGCCATAACCAGGTAGTTATTTATCCGGTTGTACTCAGCCTGCCCTATGCAACTGTTGCACCTTTGCTGGAGGGTGCCTGTGTGCCTTTCGCTACCAGATACGCCATGAACAATATGACGCAAAACATTACTGATATTCACTGGATCTTCAGCAATGGAACGGCTTTTAATGACTCTACCATGGCAACGTATTATGTAGGAACAGCCGGAACACATTCCGTAACAATTGCCTTAACCGACAACCGGGGCTGTAAGAGCAGCATTAGTGGCACCGTAGAGGGGTATCCGATTCCAAAAGCGGATTTTAGTTTTACTCCCGAGAATCCGAACGAAAACGATAACAATGTTTACTTCAATAACGAAACTAAAAATGCCACTACCGTTAGCTGGTACTGGGACTTT
>JACDDR010000119.1 GCA_013816895.1 Bacteroidota bacterium | reverse complement strand
AAATTGGAGTGGCTACGTTCGATGGGCTTAACAAACACGGCTATCCTTACACACCCAATTTACTTAACTTTTCTCAGTCGCTTCCGGCCGATACATTAACCTCGCGGGAAATAAACCTGTTTACCAAAGGCACACAAACGCTACTTCCTACATCCAACATTGCATTGCGTTTTAAATATCAAGCGCGCGGTCGTGGAGATTCTCCCGAACAAACCGACTCCCTGCTAGTTGATTTTTTTAAGCCGATGCAAAATACCTGGAACAACAGGGTATGGATCAAAAGAGGAAACTCGAATGCCAACACCAATGATACTATATTTCAAAACGCTTTTGTGTGGATACGGGACACCGCTTATCTGCATGATAATTTTAAATTCCGTTTTCGCAACAAGGCAACAACCGCGGGAGACTTTGATCACTGGCATATTGACTTTGTAGAGCTGGACATGGTAACCGATTCGCTTGGTGATTCAACGTATGTTGATATGGCATTTGGTTATGTTCCTACACCTTTTCTGAAAGATTACTCTGCCATTCCATGGCAACATTATGCAACTTCTGAAAATGGAAACAGCGCAGTGTTCATAAGGAATAACGGTTACGATATTTCGAGCTTAAGTACAAATTATAATATCGAATTTATTAAACCGGATAATACACTTCTTGGCGTTTATACGGGAGGATCGGCTTCAAACGCGCAAAACCCCGGACTTTTCAGGTCATCGGGATGGAGCACTTACCAGCAACATGCTAATCCTGCTTCAGTATCTTCTTTTACCAACCCATATACCACTCTGCCCGACAGCATCGATTATAAGGTACGGCATACGATCAGCACCACAGGTAGCAGTGCAGATGAATGGCCGAATAATGATACAGTTGTACAGGTTCAGCGTTTTAGAAATTATTTTGCCTTTGATGATGGCAGCGCTGAAGGCGGATATTTTGTGAATGGCACCGGCGGTAAAATGGCTGTTAAAGTAAAATTTAATGTTACAGATACCCTGAGAGCTTTACGCATTTATTTCGATCCTACCGGATCAATGGCAATACAGCAAAACACAATGGGCCTTGCCCAAAGCAGTTATAATTTCCGCATAATTGTGTGGGCTGATAATGGTGGCTCACCTTCTTTTTTATTATTGCGCGATAGCCTTAAAACGGTGTCCTATTACAATGGCGGTGCTTTTAACATGATGCCCGAGTATAAACTTACGTCTCCAATTGTGTTAAGTCCCGGCACCTATTATATTGGCATTCAGCAATACGTGGCAAGTGGAATTACCGTAGGTTTTGACAAGAACATTAATCACAGCCAGAATTTATATTTCGATTCAGGTAGCGGCTGGACCCAATCAGGTATTTATGGTTCATTAATGATGCGGCCTGTTGTAGGCACCAGGGTTGCTCCTCCGGTTGGGATCAATGATTATGCAAAAGAAGATTCAGACTTTGCAGTTGTTTACCCGAATCCCGCCAGCGAAAAATTTATCATTCAATCGAAAGAAAATTTTAAAGTGTCTTTTCGACTTATGAATTCGCTCGGACAAGCGGTTAAGGAAGAAACTGCAATTCATTCTGTTCATGAAGTAAGCACAGGCGAACTTTCGAGTGGTGTTTATTTTCTGGTGATCACATCGGGCGGAACAGTTCAAACTAAAAAAATAATTATTCAGCATTAAGCTGTAGCTAAGAGCTTTTTGCATGGAAGATTTTGAAGAAGTGGAAGAGCCCGGAACCGACGAGAATGAAGGCCTTTACGAGCATCATAAAATTATAGTGGATAAGGGGCAGTTCATGCTCCGCATAGATAAATACGTTCTTACACGGATTTCAAACAGCACACGCACCAAAATTCAGAACGCCTGCGATTCAGGTTTTGTAAGGGTAAACGGCAAACCTGTAAAGAGCAGCTACAAAATAAAACCTCTTGACGAGATCAGTATTGTTTTAACTGTTCCCCCGCGTGATGTGGAGGTGGTGCCGGAGAACATTCCCGTAGACATTACTTTTGAAGATGATTATCTGGTTATCGTAAACAAAAAGCCGGGCATGGTAGTTCATCCAGGCTACGGAAACTATCGCGGTACGTTAGTAAACGCGCTGGCTTATCATTTTCAGAATCTTCCTAAAATAAGAACCAAGCTTAATAACGATCAGTACATGGAACGTCCGGGCCTTGTTCATCGTATTGATAAAAACACTTCCGGCATTATTATTATTGCAAAAACAGAATTGTCGATGACGCGTCTTGCAAAAGATTTTTTTGACAGGACAATGGACCGGAAATATGTTGCTATTGTTTGGGGAGATCTTAAAAACGACACTGGCACTATTATTGGCAATGTGGGACGAAATTTAAAGGACCGTAAAAAAATGGATGTTTTTCCGGAAGGAAGCGAACATGGAAAACACGCCGTAACCCATTATACGGTGCTGGAACGATTTGGCTACATTACTTTTGTGCAGTGTAAGCTTGAAACCGGCCGCACGCACCAGATCCGCGTGCATTTTAAATCCATTGGTCACCCTTTATTTAACGATGGAGAATATGGAGGCGACATTATTTTAAAAGGAATTAACTCCGCCAAATACAAACAGTTTATTCAAAATTGTTTTGGGCTGTTGCCGCGGCAGGCCTTACACGCGAAAACACTGGGGATTACGCATCCTATTACGGGAGAAAAACTTTTCTTCGACAGCGAAATACCTGACGATATGCAGGCCGTGCTCGAAAAGTGGCGGAAATACATGAAGGATAAAGTATTGGATTAAAACGTTTCTTAATGATGATCTACGATTATTTTTTTAACCGAAGAAACTCCGCGTGCATCCATTGCCTTTATAAGATAAACGCCTGAAGCCACATTTTTCATATTTAAAGAAAATTCTTTTTCATTGAGGATCGCCTCTCCGCTTTCGATTTTCTCACCAACAAGATTATACAGGGTTATATTATTTATTCTGGAGCCATCCTTAAATTTTATAATAAGGATTTCAGAAACCGGATTCGGAAAAATAATTAATTTATCTGACACCAATGCATTTTCGGTTATTCCCACAGGCACAGATTGCACCGGGGAAGAGCTTCTGAAAACGCCATCGCCCCCTGTTCCCGCATATAAAAAGCCATCGTTTGGATTTATAAAAAGAGAGTTAATATCTAAGTTGGTTAAGCCTGAATTAATGCTTGTCCAGGTTTTAGCTGTATCAGATGAAAAATAAACGCCATTATTTGTTCCGGCATAAATGGTGTCTTTAGAAGTAACAGCAAGACAAAATACCGGAAGAGAAAGGCTGGCAACGGCGGGCAACCATGTTGTGCCTGTGCTGTCTTTAGAGCGAACAACGCCGTTGTTGGAAGCCGAAAGAGCCATAAATACAACACCTTTTGAGTTAAAGGCAATGTCAAACATATCACCCGTTACCGTGTAAACCGGGGTAAAAGTAATTCCATTAATTGACTTCATGATCACCTGATTTTCGGTACCAATATAGATTTCATTTTTTTTATTGATGCCTATTGTCATAGCAAAGTTAGAAGGTATAACGGTAGACTCAGGGGTTGTCCATGGGGCACAATTACTATTATTACTCATTAAAAAAACAGGTTTTGGGGTATAACCCGTTGAAGCATACTCATCACCATTACTATTATGAGCAAGCCCCCATACTACAGTTCCGGCAAGCCCGGATCCGCAAACGTTCCAGGTGGCGCCATTATCTGTTGATCTGTAAACCGATGCCGTACCTGTTGTAACTTCGCTTCCTGCATATAAATCTCCATTAACATTTTTGTCAAGACTTTTAATATTTACATCCATTAACCCCGATTGGGTCCACGTTACACCTTTATCGCCGGTTTTAAAAATACCGTTAGTTGTGGTGGCCGCTAAAATTTCACCTGCGGAATTTAATGCCATATCATAGGTAGAAGTGCCGTGTATGTTATAATTTAAAGGAGTCCATGTTGCACCGTTATTAGAACTTACATATATCCCGCCAGAAGTAGTCATTATAATATTATTATTCTGCAACGCTTGAATTTTCCGTGATTTCATTCCAATAATTCCTGTATTAATGGCCGTCCATGAAGATCCGCCGTTTAACAGCCTGAATACTCCTGAATTATCGGTGGCAGCAAAAATGTCGCCGGCGTTATTAACAGTTATGCTTCTTACGTTGTCGTTTGGAAATCCGGCCGTGGCCAGTAAAATCCAGGATGTGCCTGTGCTCTTGTAGATTTTTCCTGTAATGTTAGGCAATGAGCTTCGGGTTCCCGCTACCATTAATGTTCCTGAAGGCGCGCCGCCGAAAGCGCCCACAGTGGACAGCCCCGGTACACTTTGTGAAGACCATGTGTGAAGCATTCTGTTGTATTTAAAAATTCCGCCACTAGTGCTTGCGCTGCTGTCGGTACCAACAAAAATATCGCCCGCATTATTTCTAAATGCCGTTCTTGCTTTAACATTGGTAAGTCCGCCATTATGTGCGATCCATGATGAAGAAGAAACCACATACAAATAAACTCCGGTTCCTGTGGCAGCAAAAACACTATCACCGGCCTGGCTGTTTGCTATGCAACGCGTTAATGTATCCGAGAGCCCAGTATTTATAGGTGTCCATTGGTTGGAACCAGTTGTATATTTAAGAACGCCTCTGATACTCGTTCCGGCATATACATCTCCATTTGAGGGATGCAAAACTAGTGTATTGATAAATTGCGCGGCGCCTTTTATCAAACCGTTATGGCTCATTAAAGACCATGAGATATTACCATTTAATAGTTTATACACTTTAACATCGGTATTACCGGGCTTGCTAACATGTATATAGTGCGATACAAACATGTTTCCGGAAGCATCAATAGCCATGGCCGACAGGTTACCACCAGCTACCCCACTCGTCTGCGTCCAGAATTGCGCCGATGAGATAAGTGGAAATGCTAAAATAAAAATGAATGGTAAATATTTACGCATGTTAAAGATGTTTAAGAGGTTTAATTAAAGATACACCTTAAAAACTTCTTAATCAATAACCCGTATCAGAATAATAGTTTAACACGAAAACAATGGATTGAAAACGCATCGTGAATAACGAATATTTTAGCAATAACCGAAAATATTTAATGAAGAAAATTACGGCATAAATTCCACCGTTTTGTTTTCCTTTACGAAGTTGGCCACCTTTTGCTCTTCGTCGGTTGTGCACTCAGTGATCGTGAATGTAAAATCACGGTATTTTTCAACTACTTTAATTTTTCCCTTGCTTAATAAAGCCTTTAGATCCGCCCTGAACTGTTTAAAACTTTGATTTTCTATTTCCGACTCTGGCTTGCTTACTTTGATAACTATCTCTTTGTTCATACGTAAATATAAGCAAATAAAACGGACTGTGATGGATTTAGTTTCCTAAAACAATGTAGAAATACCCGCAAACTCAACCATAACAGAGAAACGGCGTTATTCCTTAATCCACCCGGCCAGAATTAAAATGTCTTCCGCGTCTACTTTTTCCCAACCCGGTTTTCCGTTGTTCCACACCCCAAGTCCCTGCTGGTAACTGTCTTCACCCACTATCAATTCCTTTACAAGTGCCGCGATATTATTTTCGGTTTTAAAATTTTTTGTCTGGAAATGAAATTTACCCACTTCCTTATCGTTTAATTTCACAATATGACCGTAAGCATTGGTCTTACATTCATAGCTAAAGCCATTGGAAGGAAAGCTGAACGCCTGGTCAGTAACAGTACCGGCACCCAGATCGATGAGGATCTGGCGGCTTCCGAGGTGCATAACGGTTTGCTTATTGTTTATTTTTTCAATTTTCGCAGGCTCCTTTTCAGATTTAATAGCAACCTTGCCAATTACCATGCTTGATTTTGAACCTACAGTTACTTTATTAAACGTAATTTCTGTATTGTCCTTGTTATAACTTGCGTAAACAAAATTATCATTGTCTATCCACCACATGCTGGGGTCGGGTGTAGTTCCACCTGTTCCGCTCTGTCCATATCCCGCGTCTTTTACAAGCTCCACTTTTGGTTTGTTTGGGGGATACAAATTCAGCTTAAATGGTGCAGTAGTTTTATCAAACTCCACATCCTGCCCTGCCCTGGCTTTAAACACAAGGTTCTTTACTTCTCCGTAAGAATTGGTTTTAAAATTATAAACAGAATAAAATTTTCCCTTGAAAGCGTCATTGGTATAAAAAATAGCGCTGTCGTTGCTGCATCGCACAAGGTTAGCTCGCCCGTCAAATAAAACTTTTTTTTCTTTGAGATCAATGATATTGCCTATACCTGTTATGAGGTAGCGATTATTATAAAGTGTTGGGGCTCCGAGATCAGTGCGGATATAATCTTTTCCGTCTTTCTTTCCACTAACCACCAGCAGCTCATCCCGCCCGGTGTAATGACCGTTTAAAAAATGATAATTATAAATTTTTTGTTTGAACTCGGCTTTGCTCTCGGGGTCAACGTGCACAACAATTAAGCCTTGCTTTACATCCTGTGCCCAAGCGCCAAAGTTACCTATCAAAAAAAATATAATATAAAGTCTGAACCGCATATTTACTGGTTCTTGAAAAAGTCAAACAGCAATCTTACGCCCACTCCTGTTCCGCCTTTAGGGCGGTAATTATCCCTTGCAGTAATAAACGCAGGCCCCGCAATATCCAAATGGTAATACGGGTAATCAGTAAATTTTTCAAGGAACTTCCCTGCAGTAATAGAGCCTCCATAAGGCCCACCAATATTTTTCTGATCAGCAATATCGCTTTTCAGCAAATCGTTATAATCATCCCAGAAAGGCAGTTCGGCAATTCGCTCAAAAACATTGAAACTGCTTTCATGAAGTTTTGCTTTTTGTTTTTCGCTTGCGTTGCCCATTCCCACAATTCCCGACGTTCCAATAGCAGCCATTGCTGAGCCGGTCAACGTAGCAAGATCAATGGTTAATTCCGGCTTATAACGTTTCGCGTAATGCAGTGCATCTGCAAGTATCATTCTTCCTTCCGCGTCTGAATTCAGCATTTCAACGGTGCTGCCATCCATCATGGTAATAATATCTCCGGGCGCAAAAGCATTAAAGCCCGGCCTGTTATCGGTTGCGGGCACCAGGCCAATAACATGAACATTTAACTTTGATTTCGCAATGGCATATAAGGCCGCTCCAACTGCTGCTGCACCTGCCATGTCGCATTTCATCATGTCCATACTATTGAGCGTAGGCTTCAGGCTTAAGCCGCCTGTATCATACACAACTCCTTTTCCAACAAGTACAAAAGGCTTCTTATTCTTTGCCTTTGCAGGCTTATATTCCATGATCGTAAACGTAGGCTCATCAACGCTTCCGGCGTTAACAGAAAGCAGCCCGCCCATTTTCAGTTCAACAATTTTCTTTTTATTAAATACCTCTACTTTAAATCCTGCTTCCTTTCCCATTTGTTTAAAAGCATTGGCAAGTCCGGTAGCGTTTAAACTGTTAACAGGCTCATTCACCAGGTCGCGCGCCATAAACGTTGCTTTGCAAATGGTGTTCAGTTCAGTAACCTTACCTGCTTCAAGGTCAGAATTAGTAATAATAATTGATTTTAACGTGTTGGCTTTTGCTTTTGGTCTGTATTTTAAAAACTGGTAATTGGCCAGGGCTACCCCTTCTGCTGCTGCCAGCGAATAACGTGGGTGTTTGGTCTGATTGTAAATATGCAGTTCAGTGCCTTTGTGAGCATTCACGCCATCGGCTACTGAGGACCCATGTTTTCTTATTTGCTCGAATAACGCGCTGTGTTCTTTTTTAGGATCAACGATGAATATTGAAATATACTTTCCGATATAGTTGTAGGTGAGAGTAGTTTTTCCTTCTTTTTTAAGTTCGGCCTTTATATAATCGTTTACCTTTTCGGGCAACCCGAATTCGTTTTCAAATTTTGTGGTAATTACAAGGATATTGCCAGAGGCGGCGACTTTATTTTTCAGGAGGATTTCGGTCATAGATGAGTTTGATGAAGTACGAATATACACATTCGCCCCAAAATTAAAAACGCCGCGTTGAATTAAATAGGCTTGTTAAAAAGCGTTTAAATATTGTATTTGGCACGGTGTTTTAATACCTTTAGTGACCATGTTAAGAATTCACTTTTTTGTACTAATTATATCAGCTGTATTTACGCTAAGCGCAGCACGGCCCTCGAACAAATATTTGCGCAAGGCCATACGTGAAACCGAAAAAGGTCACATTTACGCAGCTAAAACCCTTTATGAGAAAGCGCTTGAAAAAGAACCCGATAACTACAGGGCTAACCTGGGAATGGGTTTACTGCTGTGCGAACTAATGGACAATTACGACAAAGCCTTGCCCTATCTTGAAAAAGCGTATAAAACTTCCGGAAAAGATACCCTGGGCGATTTATTATACGCATTGGGAAAATGTTACCATAATAACAGCCAGTTTGAAAAAGCCATTTCTTTTTTCGACCGGATGAAAAACTTTGAAGACTATGAAGGGGAAATTGAATTTCAGAAAGATATTCAAAAAAGAAAAGCAGATTGCTTGTACGCCCTTGCACATACAAGCACGGAAAACGCCGACAAATGGTATATTGTAAACGCCGGTAAGACCATTAATACGGATATGCCGGAATATGTGCCGGTGTTAACGCCTCAGAATGAACTCATCTTTACTTCACGGCGTCAGGATGATGCCAAAGAAAAAGTGAGTTACCTCGACGGAAAATATTTCGAAAGCATGTACATTGCTAAAGTTGATAAGCAGGGTTTTAAAGATTTAAGACGCTATTCACTGCCCGATGAATATTTAAATTCGCGCTTTACAAAAAATCATGAATCAGTGGTGTCAATGAGTTCCGACGGCAGCAAGCTATTCACTTATCATAACAATAAAATATTTGAGATTAACATGGATCAGCGCAAATCTCAGAAACCTACCAAACTTTTAAAGACCATTAATTTTGATTATTACCAAAATCATGCTTTTTTAACGCGTGACGGAAATACACTTTATTTTACAAGCGAAGCCAAAGGCGGAGTTGGAGGCATAGATATTTATAAAGCGACCAAAATAAAAGAAGGCGAATGGAGTACTCCTGAAAATATTGGCGAACCTGTTAATACTTCATTTGATGAAGATGCTCCTTTTATAACTGACGATGGAAAGACCATGTATTTTGCAAGCACCGGACATGAAGGTTACGGGAATTTTGACATTTATAAAAGCGAGCTTGGTGCAGATGGCAAATGGGGTAAACCAGTTAACCTTGGAGCCCCAATCAATTCACCTGCCCATGATATTTTTATGATACAGGATAGCAAAGCCGAAGTAGGATATTTTTCTTCCTCAAGACCAGAGGGCTATGGCGATATGGATATTTACAAGATTATCTATCTGGATAATTATAATAAAGAATGCCCTGCAACGAAAGTACAGGCGATAACACTTACTACCATTGATGGGAATACAGAGGATTATGCAAACGGTATTGAAGTGAAAATTCCGTCGAATTACAAAATATTAAGTTATGAATGGACAGTTAATGGCCAGGTGGTTGAAAGTGCTTCGCCTTCCCTTTCTTACAATTACAAGGAACCTGGAACCTACACCGTAACTTCAAAAACTATCGCGTACTGCGACACCTGCTTAAGTCCTGTAATAGCATGCAACACGCTCGAAAACAGGTTCGAGAAGGCTAAAACCGACAGCGTTCCTGTGGTAGTAAAAAACAATAACGACGTAGTTGATCTGAAAAATGTAAAAGGACAGCTAAACTCTGATCAGCTTGCTTCAATTGGTTTTAATATGAGCCCGGTGTTATTTGATTTTAATAAAAGTGAACTGCGTGCCGATGGTGAGGAAATTCTGAAAAATAATGTTGAGGTTCTTAAAAAGCACCACGGATTAAAAGTAGAGATTATTGGTTACACCGATTCAAGAGGTTCCAAAGCCTATAACGAGGCGCTTTCTGAAAGACGTGCCGGAAGCGTAAAAAAATACCTTACAAAATCGGGTGTTAATATGAAACAGATTAAATTCTCGAAAGGAAAAGGCTTTAGCGAACCAGCTGTTGATTGTAAAGACAAAGCGTGCGACGATCAGGCGCATCAACAGAACCGTCGTGTTATCTTCAGGGTTTATACTAATTAAGGCTGCATGCATTTTGCTTCCGGACTTACCGGATCCCTCCATTCGTGCTTCCTGAATTAAATCTTTCAATACATCTGCTAAATAATTACTTTTACTCCTTAATTATTCATTCTATGAATTATTTAATGGTGTTTATTGGCGGTGGCTTAGGAAGTGTATTACGCTACCTTATTGGCCTGGCTTTTCAAAAAACCAATTATAATTTACCCTTATCCACTTTTCTTTCCAACCTCGCTGCTTGTATTCTATTTGCAGTAACACTTACAATTGTTGAAAATAAAACCGTAAGCTCCTCCACCCTCAAATTGCTTGTATTAACGGGGGTTTGCGGCGGACTGAGCACTTTTTCAACCTTTGGCTATGAAACTTATCTTTTGTTGAAACAACAGAACTATTTATGGATGAGTATAAATATATTTGCAAGTGTTATACTTTGCATGAGTTGTTTTCTTTTAATTAAAAGATAATGGATTTTAAAAAACGAAAAGATCTCGTCTTCATTATTCTGGCCGGCTTTTTTGTGACCAATGCTCTTGTAGCAGAACTTATTGGAGGAAAGCTCGTTCAGTTTTTTGGCCTCTTTACACAGAGTATTGGCATTATTTTATGGCCGGTGGTTTTTATTCTTACGGATCTTATTAATGAGCATTACGGTAAGGATGGAGTTCGAAAACTCACTTACATTACTGTTGGTCTTATATCGTATACATTTATCCTGCTAACGATCGCGCTGCACATTCCAGCGGTAGGATTTAGTCCTGTGGGTGACGAAGTGTTTAAAACAGTATTTGGTCAAAGCCAGTGGATCATTATTGGAAGCATAATTGCTTTCTTTTTTTCGCAGCTGGTGGACGTATATGTATTCTGGCTTTTCAGAAACCGTACAGGAGGCAAAATGATCTGGTTAAGGGCAACCGGCAGCACGCTGGTGAGCCAGCTTGTAGACACCTTCATAGTGCAGTACATTGCATTTGTTTTACCGGGCAAGTGGAAGCTTGATGAATTTTTGGTGAATGCGAGCTGGGGTTACGCGTTCAAATTGTTGGTTGCCATATGTCTCATCCCTTTAATATACGCGGGGCATTACGCGATAGAAAGATTTTTGAATAAGGAAACTAAAACCGGTTAATTTCTTTGGGTGATAAATAAATACGAAATACTATACCCTGAATCCACATTCCACATTTACAACAGAGCAAATGGTAACGACAAACTATTTCTTTCATATGAAAACTACCGATACTTTCTTCAGAAATATCAGGAACATATTAATCCCATAGCCGATACTTTTTGCTTTTGCCTGATGCCGAATCATTTTCATTTTTTTTTAGAATAAAAAAGGAAGAAGAACTCAAGGCAGCTTTTCCAAAGTTTAAAACCTTGACTGTTGGCCTTTAATTCCTTGCTCCTCCCACCCGTCCCTTTTCTTCATCAATCCCTTTAACATTGCGCTGCTGCACTTTTATTTTGCCAAAATTATAGTTAATACTTAAATTAAACCGACGCGAGTCCCATGAATGAATTGAGCTGGAATACTGATTACCGAATTTAACTTCACTTATCACCGGAAGAGTGTAAAATATATCATTTAGTCCTATTGAAACAGACAGCTTATCTTTAAGAAAGTTTTGCTTAATTCCGGCATTTAAAGCGCCTCTTGTCTCAATACGCGTCACACCGTCCACCCAGGGCCCATTGCCGAACAAACTAACTTCTAACTTTGTATTTTTGGAAATCAAAAACTGGTTCATAAACCACACATTGTTATTGTTGTTTCCCCTAGTGTCATGTCAATTCAAAATTGTCGGATATAATCTTTTCAGCTTAATTCTTGCGTCCTGAGTTGTAAACTGCCAGTTGATTATCGCATTTTTATTATTTCTATGACTTGCCCAAGCC
>JACDDR010000193.1 GCA_013816895.1 Bacteroidota bacterium | reverse complement strand
TGTAAATGCACAACAGGCCCGTCGTATTCTCGACCGTTTGGTAGGGTTTGAACTTTCGCCCATTTTATGGCGGAAGGTTCGTCCGAGTTTATCCGCAGGCCGCGTTCAATCGGTTGCCGTGCGATTAATTGTGGAGCGTGAAAGAGAAGTTCAAAACCATAAATCCACATCGGCTTTTAAAGTTTCCGCTTTATTCTTTGTAGAAAAATCGGTTTTAAAAGCTGAACTCGATAACCGATTTAAAACAGAAGAAGAAGCTCAGGCTTTTTTACAAAAATGCAATGGCGCCATTTATAACATCAACAGTTTAGAAGTTAAACCTGCAAAACGTTCGCCAGCCGCGCCTTTCACCACCTCTACCCTTCAGCAGGAAGCGGCCCGAAAATTAGGATTCAGTGTTGCACAAACAATGATGGTTGCCCAGCGCTTATACGAAGCGGGAAAAATTACCTACATGCGTACCGATTCGGTTAACCTTTCGGAAACCGCGATAGGACAAGCCAAAGAAGCCATCACAGGAAATTACGGACCAAAATATTATCAGCCGCGTCAGTATAAAACCAAAAGTAAAGGCGCACAGGAAGCTCACGAGGCCATCCGTCCTACTTATATTCAGCACCAGGAAATTGAGGGTGAGCGCAACGAACAGCGTTTATATGAATTGATCTGGAAGCGAACCATTGCCAGTCAGATGGCAGATGCAGAACTTGAGAAAACAACGGCAAAAATTGGAATCAGCACTACTTCTGAGGTTTTTGTTGCTCAGGGTGAAGTTTTAAAATTCGATGGTTTTTTAAAAGTTTATATAGAAGGAACAGACGAAGAAACGGATGAAGAAAATTCGTCGATGCTGCCTCCGATGAAAGAAGGCGACAAGTTAAGTCTGAAAGAAATTACGGCGACACAGCGTTTCACACATCATCCGCCGCGCTACACCGAGGCGAGTCTTGTTAAGAAACTGGAAGAACTTGGAATTGGAAGGCCGAGTACCTATGCGCCAACAATTAGTACGGTTCAAAAAAGAAACTACGTTGAAAAAGCCGATAAAGAAGGCACTCCAAGGAATTATGTGTTCCTGAGTTTTAACGGAAGCAACATCAATAAAGAAATTAAAACAGAAAATACCGGCGCTGAAAAATCAAAATTATTTCCTACCGATATTGGAATGGTGGTGAATGATTTTCTGTTACAGTATTTTCCTGACATTCTTGATTTTCATTTTACAGCCAAAGTTGAAGAGGAGTTTGATGAGATTGCGGATGGTAAAATTGAGTGGACAAAAATGCTTAAGGATTTTTACAAACCCTTTCATAAAACGGTTGAAAGTACTATTGATAACAGCGAGCGCGCAAGCGGTGAAAAATTATTAGGAAAAGATCCCGTGAGCGGTAAGGATATTATTGTACGCATCGGTCGTTTCGGGCCCCTTGCACAGATCGGCGTAACGAACGAAGAAACCGGTGAAAAGCCTCAGTTTGCGAGCCTCCGCAAAGACCAGCGAATGGAAACCATTACCCTGGAACAAGCTTTGTTGTTGTTTAAAATGCCGCGCATTGTTGGTGAATATGAAGAGAAAGAAATGAAAGTTGGCATCGGAAGATTTGGTCCGTACATTGTGCATAACAGTGTGTTTACCAGTCTTGGAAAAGAAGATGATCCTTATACTGTTGGGCCAGAGCGCTGCGTAGAGTTAATTGAAGCAAAGCGTAAAAAAGATTTCGAAAAACTGATCAGGGCCTATGATGAGAACCCGGATTTAAAAGTACTGAATGGCCGCTGGGGTCCTTTTATTGCCCTGGGAAAAGAAAATTTCAGGATACCAAAAGGAACAGATCCTGCCACACTTGAATTTGCTGATGTGGTGCAAATTATCGGCGGTATTGATAAATACGAACAGGTGATTGAAAACTCAAAGTTTAAAGCAGGAAAAGCCAAACCTAAAAAGGGCGCGAAGAAAGCTGCTAAAAAGGCTCCGGCAAAAGATACCGCCGCTCCAAAATTGAAAGTAGTTAAGAAAGCAGCCAAAAAAGCAACAGTAAAAAAAGCCGCCTCAAAAAAGGCAGCTCCTAAAAAAGCAAAGAGTAAATAATAATATACTTCCTTAAAATTACACCGGCGCTCTGCCGGTGTTTCTTTTAATCAAAGAAAACCGGATCGCCTTTAATGGATTTTATTTCCGCATTAAACCGGTCCATCATTTTTTGTTCTTCAGCTGAAATTGGCGCGTAAGCCTCGGCCACTTTTTTCATGACGCGAATAAACTTGTCTTTTATTTCCGGACTAACGTAGTGACTGTTTAAACGGATTTGTTTCATCGCGAATTCGTAAGCCATCTGCGCGCTCGCTTTTTCTTTATCAAGTATTTGAAAAATAATGTCTGAAATATCAAACAGGTATTCGCCGTGCTGTAATTCTTCACTTACCAGTTTATGAAACCTCTCGCGTTCCTCACGTTGTACGGGTCCGTCAACTTTGGCTATGGCATAGGCCATTTCGCCTATCGCATAGTATAAACTTTCTATAGATGTCATAATTTCATAATTTAGAGTTCCTGATATAATTGTTTAAATAAACGTACCCTTGTCTCAAATTTTAACAGGACTTATGAT
>JACDDR010000118.1:4639-12136 GCA_013816895.1 Bacteroidota bacterium | reverse complement strand
CCATGGTGATTCCCAACTTTTGTTCGAATGCTTTTTGAAAATTCGGGATCAAACCAAACACGCCAATAGAACCCGTAATGGTATTGGGCTGAGCGAAGATGTGATCGGCCGCGCAGCTGATGTAATAACCGCCGCTCGCCGCAAGATTACCCATACTTACGATAAAGGGTTTGGATTTTTTAGCGAGCGTTACTTCCCTCCAGATCACGTCACTGGCCAAAGCGCTTCCGCCCGGTGAATTAACACGCAATACAATTGCTTTTACGTTATCGTCCTGGCGCGCTTCACGAATGGCCTTTACCAGACGCTCGCTTCCAATTTTATCATTACCGCCCTGCCCGCTTTCAATATCACCGCTGGCATAAATTACTGCTATTTTCGCAGTACCTGCCTCGCCGGATGATTTGGCCTTTACCGTGTACTTATCAAGATCGATGTAATTTATTTTATCTTTCTCGCTGATGCCTGTTTTTTTCTTCATTTCTGAAATCACTTCATCCTCATAAGCGAGAACGTCTACGAGTTTACCTTCCGCATCCTTAGGATCTTCAATGGTAAGATTGTCGGCCAACATGTTTAATTCCGCAACCGAAAGATGACGTTCCTTTGCAATGCCATCCAGCATTGAGCCCCAGATGCTGTTTAAAAATGCTTCGGATTGTAAACGGTTGGCTTCGCTCATTTTATCGAGTAAAAAAGGCTCTACCGCGCTTTTAAATTTCCCGTGCCTGAACACCTGCAAATCTATTCCCATTTTATCGAGCGCGCTTTTAAAGAACATAAGGTTCATGCTTAAACCTTTAAACTCAAGGGCTCCCTGAGGATTAATGAATATCTTGCTTGCCGCCGAGGCTAAATAATATTCGCGCTGGCCATACACTTCCGAATAACTGTAAATAAATTTTCCACTCTTTTTAAAATCGATCAGCGCATTCCGAAGCTCCGTTATATTGGCATAACCGCCCTGAATATGTTTTAAATCGAGATAAATACCCTTGATGTTATTATCGGTAGAAGCATGCTTTATTTTTTTAACCAGCATGTTTAACCCGGTTCCTTCTGAATTTGAAAATTCTTTTAATCCTTTAAATGCCGCGAAAGGATTTTCAACCTCGCGGTCGCTGATAGCGCCATTTAACGTGATTTTAAGAACAGAATTGCCTTTTAAAGAGGTTTTTTCCTCATCGTCCTTAAACGTATCACTTATGCTGGATTTTACAATCCCAATGACAACGAAGATGGCCAATAGCGTGGCAATTATAATTCCGATTAAAGAACCGAAGAAAGCACCAAAGAACTGTTTCATATATTTGTAGTTTGAAACAAAAGTAAAGCGTTTACACCGGTTATTAATAAAAGATGTTATGAACGAGGTTTTTTTATGTTTGGGCGGAAATTTAGGCGACCGTTTGCAAAACCTGAACACTGCAAAAGCTCTGATTGCTGAAGGTTGCGGCAAAATTACGGCCCAGTCTAAAATATACGAAACGCAGGCCTGGGGCAGTACTTCCAAAAACGGGTTTTTAAACCAGGTGATTAAAATAACCACCAAAAGCAAGGCCAATATATTACTCTATCAGCTCCTGATGATTGAAAAGCGGCTGGGAAGGACGCGGACAAAAAACAAGAACGGCGACCGGACCATTGATATTGATATTTTGTTTTATAACCAGGAGGTAATTAATACCGATGGCATTGAAATTCCGCATCCCAGGCTGCACCTGAGGAAATTTGTATTAAAGCCAATGGCCGATATTGCGCCGGGATTTGAACATCCGCTTTACAACAAAACCATAAAAATGCTGCTGCAGGAGTGCGCTGATGTCTTAAAGGTAAAGCCGGTTCCGCAGGTACATTACATTTGTGTTGAAGGTAATATTGGGTCAGGGAAAACCACACTGGCAAAGGCTTTGGCGGTAAAGCTGGGTTCGGGATTTCTACCCGAGCAGTTTGAAAAGAATGATCTGCTGCCCCTGTTTTATGCCAATCCCGAATTATACGCCTTTCCGCTTGAATACAGTTTTTTATTGAACCGGTTCCAGCATATTATGGATGCCTTCAGGAACGGGAAAAACCTGGTGGTAAGCGATTACAGCATTTACAAATGCCTTTGGTTTGCCAGGGT
Organism: Bacteroidota bacterium; assembly: GCA_013816895.1. Taxonomy (GTDB): domain Bacteria; phylum Bacteroidota; class Bacteroidia; order B-17B0; family Aurantibacillaceae; genus Aurantibacillus. The sequence goes on along the minus strand of JACDDR010000118.1, from coordinate 10,011 downwards.
TAATTTGAGTAAAAAAGATTTTCTGTTTTTCGAAAAACATTTTCATGCCATTGAGTCGCAGCTACCCAAGCCAGACCTGATTGTTTACCTGGACACTTCCACCAATAACCTCAAAAAGAATATCCGCGCGCGCGGGAGAGCGTACGAACAAAATATCAAATCCGGGTATCTCGATGAGATTGGCAAGCAATGTAAAAAAGGCATCAGCAAACTGGATGGTATAGAAACCCTTGTCATTCCCATCAGGAATTACAACCTTGAACTAAACAGTGCGTTGATAAAAACTATAAAAAACCACATTCTTTAAATTTTATTATCTGAAGTAAAATTCTATTTTTAGAGTCCTGATAAATGACTATTAAAATTCTCCTGGCTTTATTACTGTTTACCTGTTTTGGGCAATTTGCCCAGGTAACCGTTATTGGGCATAATCTTGTAAATAATACCAAACTCACGCATACCAAAATACTGGTAAAAGATGGGAACGATATACTGCAGCGGTTGGACACAAAGACTTCCAGCGATTTTACGATAAAACTCGATTATGGAAAAATTTACCGGATCTATTTTCAGAATGCTGCCAGCCCTGTTATGTTCATGGAAGTTGTGGCCAACAATATTCCCGAAGATAAATACGAGTACAAAATGATCTATGAACTTAACGTTCCGTTTTATTATAAAGATGACGAAGACGTAGATACCACGGTGTTTTTAAAGCCCTGCCATAAAATTATTTATAACGGTACTACCAAAATGGTGGAAGACACTGCTTATAACGGATCGTTTACCAAAAAAATAATAAAAACGAATGCCCTCGCTGAAATTAAAGCGGCGGAAGGAAAGGCGGTAGAAGTGCCTGTTACGCTCGGCGGAAGAGCTTGCCTGAATAGTGACATAAAACTTTGTATTACAAATAAAACCATCAGCCTTTACGATAAAAAAGGGGTGCTAATTAAAGTCACTAAAACCAACCGCTCAGGCGCTTTTGCCTTCACGGGGGTTAAAAGTTCAAATGTTGGAAAGCTTAAAATCGAATCAAAGGAAAATGACCTTAATTCCGCAATGATCACCATTCTTAATGGCGCGGGTAAAAAAATAGTTTCAGCTAAATACATGGCTCCCGGTCTTGAAATGCCCTTGAAGGATGAAGATGTACGGAACCTTACAGACAATAATTTCACCTACAACATTGGAGGTAAGCTTATTTTATCCTCCTCCACTCAAAAAAAATTCCTTGCCAATAAAACAGTTTATCTTTCCAATAAAAGAAACACGGTTATTAAAAAAACCACCACTAACATTCTGGGCACCTTTGTTTTTGAAGACATTAAGCCCGACAACACTTATTTTATAGGAGTGGACGTAAGAGAGTCAGGAAACGGAGAAAAAATAGATTTTCTGAATAAAGATGACAAATTTATTTCTCACCTGGATACGATCGCCGCTGCCCGCCGGTCGGTGAAAGTCAGCAGTGACTACAATTCCGCGTTTAACGATATTTCAATCAGTGATGATGAAATGCGAATGAATGTAAAGGCAAAACTTTTTGGTGATAACACAAACAATCCCATCGGCAAACTGAAAATTTTATTATTGAACGACAGCTACCAGGTTATCGACAGCGCCATGACGGATGATTTCGGCTCGTTTAAGTTCAAATATCTGCCCTTCCTGAAGCGATTTTATCTGAGTGCCGAAAATACAAACAACATACTGGATGTTTTTAATAATATTTTAGTGTACAGTAACGAGGATAATATGATAAAAATCATGACCCATGAGAAAGGCGCGAAGTTTAACTATAAACCCTTGTCATCGGAGTTGAATAAACTGAAAGATATTGAAATTGATGATCCCTGGCTGGAACTGGTAAGTGGCGATCCTTCCCCTAAAAGTCATCAGCGAGGTTTAAATTCCTCCAAAAAAACAATTGTAGAAAACATTCTTTTTGATAATAACCAATACGAATTATTACCACAGGCAAAAGAAATTCTGGATAAAGTGATCTTGGTGATGAACACAAACAAGAGTTTAAAGCTGGAGTTAAGTGCTCACACCGACAGCAAGGGTAACGATGCCGACAATCTTAAGCTGAGCCAGCTGCGCGCCAAAACGGTTAGGGAATACATTACAAACGCTGGCATCGATATTTCACGGTTGATTTCCGTTGGCTACGGTGAAAGCCGTTTAAGAAACAATTGCGGTAACAATGTACCCTGCAGCGAAGTTGAACACGCGCAAAACCGACGGGTTGAATTTAAGATACTGGAAGATTAAAAAAGGGCCTCTGAGCCAGAGAAATTACATGAAAACGAGCGAAATTAATTTTAAGGTTACTGTAGACGAAAACCATTTACCCATTAAAATTGAATGGTCTGCGCCAGATTCGGGCGAACAAAGCGAATGTAAAAGCGTAATGATTTCCTTATGGGACGCGAAAGAAAATAATACCCTGCGTATTGATCTATGGACAAAAGAAATGACCGTGGATGAAATGAAAAAGTTTTTCCACCAGAACATTATGACCTTAACCGATACTTATGTGAGGGCCACCAACGATAATACAACGGCCGATGCGGTGCGTACGTTCTTCGCGCAGGTAGGCAAGGATATTGGCGTGTTAAAGTAATCAGCGGAATTGTAAAGACCCGCTAAATCTTCACTTCAGCGTTTACAAAAAAAGAAAAATTCACATTTCCGTATTTACGGTGCTGGGTAAAACCCCGGCAATTTTCAAGATTAGTTTTTGAACCGTGTTCTATAATAAGGAGTCCTTCTGGCTTTAATAATCCACCTGCAAAAACCAATTCGTGTATTTCGGCAATGTTTGCAAGATCGTAAGGAGGGTCGGCGAAAATAAGATCGCTGCTGTTTTTGTTTTGCTTTAAAAAAGAAAACACATCGCTTTTAATTGTATTAATATTAAATCCCAGTTCCTTACTAATAGCTCTTAAAAACCCAATACACTTCGAGTTCATGTCAACCGCGGTAATGTTTTTGCTTCCGCGTGAAGCGAGTTCAAGAGAGATGTGGCCGGTGCCGCTGAACAGATCCAGAAAAGTGGTGTTCTCATAATCGATCTTATTATTAAGAATATTAAACAACCCTTCCTTGGCAAAGTCGGTAGTAGGTCTTACCGGAAGTCCGCGGGGAACGGTAATAATTTTACCCCGATGGGTTCCGTTTATGATACGCACAGGTGCTGGTTTGTAAGTGAAAAAAAAGAATGAAGCGGAATTTTTAACTCCGAAAAAGAATTGCTGAACGATTTATCATTCACCGCAAAATCAACCTGCTTAATGTATTTTTTAATGGCTTTCAGCAAATCGCTCCCCGCCTCCATCTGCCCTGCTATCACAAGCCTGCAGGTCAAAGGGTTCAGTTCGTACTGCTCCATCATAAACAAAAGGTAATATAAAACATCTTCGTTATTCTCGTAATTAAAAACATTATAATAAAGCAGTTTGTTACTCTCTTTAGCAGCCAGTTCAAAAACACCGGCATTAAAATTTAAAAAAAGATTACAGTTTTTAAGTGAATGATTGCTAAATAAAAGATCAATGGTTACTGCTCCCGCGTGCCTTACCGTGGCATTTTTAAAAGTTTTTTCAAGCTGGGGTATAATGTTCTCCGGGAAAAAATAACAAAAGTTAAGCTGGTCGAATTTATGCACGAACGAATTTTTTACGTCCTGTTCGGCCCCGTTGGCAAAGCTGAGATACGTTTTGGTGTTTTCCTGAAGCGCGTAAGCCTGGGGCGTTAAGGTAAAGGAGGAATTCAAAATGCAAATATTCACGTTTTTGAAAGCGCGCTGATCGAGCCGGTAATTGGCGATAAGAAAACGGATCTTTTCTGAAAGTTCTTGCGGAACGGCGCCTGTGTCATTCATTTTAACATGAACTATTTCCTGCACTTCGGTAAAGCTTTCATTAAACACAGTTAGCATAAAAAGCTGGTTTCCAATAAATAACGATAGATTAGCAGTTCCTTTAAAATCTGCTGAACCCGATTTATAGTTTTCTGTTATGTAAGTCTCGCTATTCAATTGATCAAAGGACTAAGATAGAGGGAAAGGCCGCAACATCAAAAAAAATTTTAAAAGCGATTAAACCTTTCGTTATATTTATAATCCTATACTCAAGAATATAAAAAACCATTATTAAATATGAAAACATCAAACATCACATTGGGAATTGCTGCCTTAGCAATTGCAGCTTCATTAACCGTTACATCTTGCCGTAAAAAAGATAAAACACCTGCCCAGGAGCCGGATAACGAGCAAACTACGGCAGCTGATAATTCGCTTGCTGAAAATAGTTCTAACGATATTATTGCAATGGGCAGCCAGTTATCAGAAAACTCAGGCACTTTAACTACTTACCGCATGGATGGAAGTGTGAACCCTGATTTTATGTTCGCTGCTACCTGTGCTACCATTACGCCTGGACTAACAGGAACAATAGTAACAAGCTATACGCTCGACTTTGGCACAACGGGTTGTGTTAGCGCAAATGACGGAAGGACCCGCAAAGGAAAACTGATCTACAATTTTCCGAATGCCACAACAGGCGCCAAATGGTACCGTAATCCCGGCTTTTCAATGGTAGTAACCTCTTCCGGTTATTCAGTTGACGGAAACCTCGTATCCATCAGCGGTAAAACAGTTACCAACACAACACCATCAAGTGTTACAGGACAAACCGTTTATAGCGGCACAAACTTAACCTGGTCTATTAATTCAAACATTTCCATCACCAAAACAACCAATGAAGTAATCAGCTGGAGCTGCAGCCGCACCAAAGAACTGATCAACTCCAATGATCCTGTTTGTTACAAAGGGCAGGCACTTGCCATTGACTGGACAAAAGCCAAAATAAAATTAAACGGAACTGCCAGCGGTACCAACGCGAAGGGCGAAAGTTACACAGCCGTTGCAACCGACCTGGTGAGAGATTTTACCTGTGCTCCTGACGGAACCAAACCTCACCGTCATCCTTTTATCAGCGGTAAAATAAATTACACTCCTGGAACCCGCCCTACCCGTTATGTTGACTATGGCGCCGGCACCTGCGATTTTAACGCCACTGTTACTATCAATGGTCAAACATTTGCTGTAACGCTTCAATAAAAACTTTTAACATTTAAACAGAAAGCCATCTTTAAAAGGATGGCTTTTTTTATTTTTTATTGTATCTTTAGTCATCATGGAAATAAAAAAAATAGCAGCAGGCCTTGCATGTTTGTTTTTACTGGGCTCCTGTAAAAAAGATTGTAAAAAAGAAGATCCGGCGCCGGAACCTGCACCTGTGATAACCCCAACAACTGGCGTTCTATCCATACAGCTGGAAAACATGTTCGATGCTTCGCCCTTG
>JACDDR010000118.1:0-4629 GCA_013816895.1 Bacteroidota bacterium | reverse complement strand
GGAGATTCCATTAAAATTACAAAATTCAATTATTTCATCAGCAACATTATACTTACGGATACAAATAACAATACTTACTCCGAACCCAACAGTTATCATCTTGTAAGACACTCCAACCTTTCAACAACCACTATTACTATCGGAAATGTACCTGTTAGTCATTACAAATCAATTACACTGGTTCTGGGAGTCGACAGTGCGAAAAATAATTCAGGGGCTCAGGTGGGCGACCTTGACCCTGCAATTGCAACAGACATGTACTGGAACTGGACGACAGGTTATATTATGGTAAAAGTGGAAGGATACTCGCCAAAATCAGCTGCTTCGGACAAATCGGTTCAATATCATATTGGCGGTTATAGCGGGGTTAACAAAACACAACGTCCCTTTACACTAAGTTTTAATACATCAAGAGCGGTTATCACACCGGGCGGCTCCTCACTAGTACATTTACAGGTAAATGCGGCGGAATTTTTTAAGACTCCTAACCTTATCGACCTCTCTACTCAATATACCCAGGTGAGCCAGGGTCCATCGGCCAAAGTTTATGCAGATAATTACGCGGATATGATCACCTTCAGCCATATTCATAATTGATGCGTTTCATTTATTTTTTCATAGTCGTATTGCTATTTGGTTGCAAACGCGATCCAAAAATTGAACCTGTTCTTCCCTCTGACCAGCTGAAAGAAATTATCCCTGCAGGGTGGCCGCAACCGGCTTATACCTTTAGCAGCAATACAATCTCTGAATCAAAGTTTATTCTTGGCCGCGCTTTGTTTTATGAAACCCTGCTTTCAAAAGACAATACTATTTCCTGCGCAAGCTGTCACCAGAATTTCGCGGCTTTTGCGAATGCGGGTCACGACAGAAGTCACGGCATTAATGATATTTTTGGTAAACGGAATGCACCCGGTATTTTTAACGTTACCTGGCATACTTCCTTTATGCACGATGGGGGCATTAACAATATTGAAGTACAGCCTCTCGGGCCAATGACCAACCCTATTGAAATGGGTGAGGACATTAACAATGTGATTGGAAAATTACAGGCTTCGGCAAAATACAGAAGTTTGTTTTCAAATGCGTATGGTGATGACGAAGTTACCAGTCAGCGATTATTACGCTCGATGGCCCAGTTTATGGGCATGATGTATTCATACAACAGTAAATACGATCAATACTAACGCCACGAGAAAAACATTGAACTCACTGATGCAGAAACCAGAGGGTACTCTTTGTTCCTGTCGAACTGTAATGCCTGCCACAAAGAACCTTTATTTTCAGACTTCCAATACAGAAACAATGGCTTATCTGTTAACCCTTTCCTGAACGACAGCGGCAGAGCACATATTACTTCTCTTTCACAGGACCGTTATAAATTTAAAACACCAAGTCTCCGTAACGTTGCAAAAACTGGTCCTTACATGCATGATGGGCGATATGAAACGCTCGAAGACTGCCTGAATCATTATACCGGAAATATCACCAACATGATGAACATTGATCCTCTTTTACAGAGTGGAAGCATTCCTTTAACGGCGCAGGAAAAACAGGATGTTATCGCGTTTTTAAATACCCTTACCGATTATAAATTTCTGAACGATAAACGTTTTGCCGATCCTAATTTTAAATAAGAACTTCTTACGATGAATCCACTTCTGATCACCAACACGATCCTTATAAACAGCAGTCCCGAAAAAGTGTGGGATGCACTTACAAACCCCGAGCAAACGAAAAAATACATGTTCGGCTGCGAAACAGTGTCCGCATGGAAACCCGGCAGCACGCTTGACTGGAAAGGAACCTATGAAGGAAAGGAAATGATTTTTGTTACCGGAAAAATAAATGAAATAACTCCGGATAAATTTCTTTCCTATACTACGTTTGATCCTAATTCATCAATGGAAAACATTCCAGCGAACCATCTTACCGTAACCTATTCATTGAAAGCTGAAAACAACAACACCCTGCTAACCGTTACGCAGGGAGATTACAGTCTGGTTGCCGAAGGGGAACGAAGGTATAACGAAGCTTATAACAACGGAGAAGGATGGAACCCCATCCTGGTGGCAATTAAAAACTTACTTGAATCAGCGCAATAAGAAATGGAAAAAGAATTTAATTATGTAACCAAACTGGATGTGAAATTTAAACATCTTGAAAAAATGGACATTCCGAAAATGATTGAGGAGTGCACCGATAAATGGTTTAATCAAACACTTACGAAAGTTAACGATAGTGTGGTAAGGATTGGAATCGTTGAGGGTGAATACCACTGGCATAAGCATGATAAGGATGACGAATTCTTTTTTGTGCTTGAAGGGCAGTTGTTGATTGACCTTGAAGACAAGACCATTGAACTGAACTCCGGCCAGGGAGTTACAATTACAAAGGGAGTGATGCATCGTCCCCGTGCTCTCAAAAAAACAGTGATGCTGATGGTTGAAACCTGCGACATTAAGCCAACCGGCGATTAAGATAAAAACAATATATTTATAAAATGAAAAACCTTCTTAAAATAGTATTACCGCTTTTCCTTTGTCTGAACATAACCGGACAAACTAACGCACTTCATCTTTCATATAGTTATGCTGGAATTGGTACCAATTTGGGTAAAAAGAACTTTCCACTTATTGAGGTTAAGAATCATACGATTACATATACGATTGAAACGGATACAGCCTATTCGCAAGCCGGATGGACTTCCAAGCCTAAAACGTTTACGGTAACTTTAAGACAAGGCTCTCTGGACTCTATAAATACTGTTTTGAAATCCGTTAAGGATACTCTGATCAGTGAGTATAACCCCTGTGTTCAAAATGGTGGCGTACACTTTTTACGTGTATCAAACGGACAAAAACATTTAAGTTTTGAGCTTACCAATACGTTTCATTTAACTGCGGTGAAAATTACGAAAATTTTAAACTCATACATTCCGAAAGGATATGGTGTTGCCGCCTCTGAAAAAGATGTTCAGGAAGCTTATGATTGCTGGACGCATTTACGTGGCAAGTGGGTTAAACAAAAGCCCGATGAAACCAAACACGAAGTGAAGAAACCTGCGGAAAAGAAATAATTTCTAACCGCTAATCCTGGTGGGTAACAACCATTTTAAAGGTATTAACAAACGCGCTGCCATTTATTTTCACTATATAAATACCATCCGGTAACCTGGTTGTGTTTAATAGAACTGATTTTGTTTGTCCGGATTCCACAACATCAAAAGGAATTACCAATTCTTTTCCCTGCAGATCATAAATTTGAATTGAAAGTTCTTCGTGATTGCAATTCCGCAGAACAACAGACGCTTTTTGGTTTACAGGGTTAGGAAAGAAAAGAATATTTGTTTCTGAACCTGAATTATTTAGAATACCTGCAGGTAAGGTTCCAGAACCCTCTATTAAAAAATCAAACCAGGATTCATTGTAATCCGTATTCGCAATATTTATGGTTGCCGTACTTGTGCCTGCCACGGAAGGAGAGTACTGTACAAGGAATGGAAGGGTTGAACCCGGATTAATTACGATAGGAAATGTAAATGGATTGAGTACCGAGAACCCTGCCGGGTTGGCTGATAAAGCGATATTATTTATAACTAAATTTCCAGCACCTGAATTATTTATTACAAACGTTTTCGTTAACGAACTTCCAACATTAACCGGGCCGTAAAAAGTATTATTTCCGAAACTGGTAATACTACTTCCATCGTTAATATTTACGCTATTACCAAGCACATTTATTTCAGGATTTGAATTAGCAGTAAACGGATTTGTAAGTGAAAGGATCTGTCCTAACTCCACCACCGCAGGGTTAGCAACGGGCACGTGCGATTGATCTACAAATAAAAACATACCCGGGCCCAAAATATTCTGTGCATCAAAAATACCTGAAGATTCCTCATCATCCGCGCCAAGATAGCTGCTGCCTGTACTTGTAAATTTACTTGCATCGTGTTCTGCCATAACTGTCAGCGCATCGCTTTGAATAGTGTACTGCCATATTTTAGCAAGATAAGAGCCTCCACCCGGATCTTCCTGCAACAATATGTGACCTGAATTATCAATGGTTATGTTATCCAGCATCTGTTGTCCTTCCGTTCCATCAAGCACCGCTGTAATTGTACCACCGAACTCAGGATTTAAAATATCATTAAACCGTAATCTCCATAAACGGCTTGGAACACCCGGTGCGTTAGTTGTATTAAAATAAAAATCAGCAGGATTCTGCGGATCCCATGCACCGTCTTCGGGACGCAAAAAATCCGTTGCACCCGCACTCACAGTTAAAGCGTTTAACGAAGCGCCCGTTATACTCTGTACCTGCCCAAGATTTACAAGAGAAAAAGTTGTATTGGGCGGCGGTATAAACGAACTGCTTTCAGAACTCATTCCGGAAACAGCAACTGCATAAAGATTCCCACCCGACAATCCTGCTTTATCGATTACGGTCCCTGTAGTCGTTTTAACTCCGATATAACAATAAACCTGGCCATTCGTAATATTGTCGTCGGTACCAATAACTAAGGTCTTATCTCCGGAGTAAGCGCTAGCCAATGCATTTTCCCAGCAAGACTTACCAAGGTAAGGCAACTCGTAGGAATTACCATTGCCAGCACCTGATGTGATG
>JACDDR010000117.1 GCA_013816895.1 Bacteroidota bacterium | reverse complement strand
GCTTTACCGAATAATTTACTGGCAGTCCGCCTACAATACTTGTGAAGCTTCCATCACCGGCTTTGTCATACGCGCAGTTTAAACCCACGGCAAAAAAACCTGACTTTTTCTTTTTTAAACGGATCTGCTTGTTCACAAATGCCGAGTAGGTTGTGAATCCTTTTGTAAAACTATTCCATTGCGATTTATACTGAACCCCTGCTTCAAAATCATTTAACACGCCGAATGCGGCCGGGTTAATACTTTGAGGTGCTACAAAATATTGGGTTAGATGAATATCCTGAGCAAACAACTTCACAGCTGCAATTATAAAACCTATTGTAAAAACTTTTTTCATTTCACACTATCTTACAAGAGTTACATTTCCTTTTTTCACCACCTTCTCACCATTAATTAAAGTAGCAGTGAACTGATACATGAATACCGCATCGGCCTGCAATATGCCGCCGAATGTTCCATCCCAGCAATGCGACTTTTCTTCACTTTCAAAAACTTTTTCGCCCCAGCGATTGAACACCTGGAGGTTAAATGTTTTTACGCAGTTTCCGTATACACACCAGGTATCGTTGAGTCCGTCGTTATTCGGACTAAACCCAGATGGAACAAAAACATTCCCGCAAATAATCTCCACTTCCACCTGAACAGTATTGGTAATTTTACAGCCGTTATTATCTGTTATATTAACCGTGTAAACCGTTGTTGCCTCAGGGCTAACAACATTATTATTACAGGAAGTACAAGTGATTTCTGGTGAAGCCGTCCAGCTATATACGTTTCCGGTTGTTCCGTTTGCAAAGAGTGTGCTCGACGCGCCGTAAATGATAGTCGCCGGCTGAGCATAAGAGCTAATTGGCGCCGGAGTGAAAACGGTTACCGCAAAAACAGTGGATGAATTACACGGACTGACCCCCGAACTTAATGTATAAATTGAACTGGTACCTGGATTAATAGTAATAACTCTGGTAGTATCGCCTGTATCCCAGGTATAAGTTGTACCGCCGCTGGCAGACAGTGTTAATTGATCTCCAACACACATCGTAGGCGTTCCCGCAATTGAAAGTGTTGGCTGAATGAGCACATTTAAAAACTGTACCACGCTTTTTTTACAGCCATTCGCATCTTCACCCGTAACAGTATAAGAAGTAGGCACAGTTGGACTCACACTCTGGCCCGGAGAATTGGTAGAATTGTTCCATGTATAGGTTACAGCGCCACTGGCTGAAATGCTCGCCGTTTGCCCCGCACAAATTACAGAAGGCGAATTGATACTCACCACCGGCAGAGGATTAACAAGTACCGAAGAGACTGAAGTGGACGAGCATCCGTTCATGTCAATACCTGTTACGGTATAGGTAGTGCTGGTATTCGGATTAGCCGTTACATTTGGATTTGTTGCACTGCTTAATCCTGTGCCTGGAATCCAGGAATAACTATTGGCACCACTCACCGAGATAACCGTTGAACTGCCAATGCAAATTGTACCATCGGTAGTACTTAGTACAGGAAGAGGGTTAACAATTACGCCGGTTGTTGCGGTTTGAATACAACCTTGCGTACTTTGACCTGTTACCGAATATACCGTAGTGATCGTTGGACTGGCGGTTACTGTAGAAGCGTTGCTACTGTTTAATGTGCCGGCGGGTGACCAGGTATAAGAGGCGGCTCCATTAGCAGTAAGTGGCCCGCTAAAGCCATAACATAACGTGTTATTGGAAAGTGCCAATACCGGTAATGGATTAACGAGTACTGTTGTTGTAACTGTTTTACTGCAACCATTGGCATCTGTTCCGGTGACTGAATAAATTGTTGTGGCCGCAGGAGTTGCTGTAACACTTGCCGATGTTCCGCTGCTCAGTGACGAAGCAGGTGACCAGCTGTAACTTAAGGCTCCGTTTGCGCTGATGCTCGCTGTTTGTCCCGCACACATGGTATCACTGGTAGCAGCCATAGGCGGCAAAGAATTTACCATCACTGAAGAAACTGAAGTTGAATAACACCCGTTAAGATCTGTTCCGGTTACCGTATAGGTGATGCTGGTAGTTGGATTTGCAATAACGCTGGCCAGAGTCGTACTGTTTAATGATAGCGGAGGAACCCACGAATATGTATTCGCGCCATTTACTGTGAGGGTGCCCGAATTACCGCTACAGATAGTACTGCTTGTAGTACTAAGATTTGGTAAAGCATTCACAACAACCGTAGATGTACTTTGCGACTGACAACCGATAGCATCTGTGCCTATAACAGTATACGTTGTGGTGATGGTAGGATTAGCCACTACACTGGCCGCTGTGGTACTGCTTAACCCTGCTGCCGGACTCCACGAATATGTTGAAGCACCGCTCACATTAATATTTGTTGAACTGCCGGTACAAATAACACCACTTGTGGTATTCAGAACAGGCAATGCATTTACTACAACGGTGCTGGTGGACATTTTACTGCAACCGTTGGCATCAGTTCCTGTTACCGTATAAATAGTTGTTGCTGCAGGATTGGCGCTGACATTGGATGCGGTACTGCTGCTCAGGCTCGAGGAAGGTGTCCAGGTATAATTCACCGCGCCGCTCGCTCCTATTGTTGCGCTTTGTCCTGCACATAAACTGTTACTGGTTGATGCAACCGGTGGCAACGGATTTACAATCACTGATGATACAGATGAAGTGGAACACCCAAAAGCATTGGTTCCGTTTACTGTATAATTTATAGTGACACTCGGACTGGCAATTACCGTTGAAAGTGTATTACTGTTAAGCGATGTTGTGGGAATCCAGCTATAACTGTTCGCGCCCGATACCGCAATACTGGTAGAATTTCCAACGCATATACTACTACTTAAAGCGCTCAGTGTTAAATTAGGTACCGGCCTCATAATTACTTTAGCAGTGTCGGTAGCAAGACAGGTATTCCGGTTAACTGTGACTATATAATTTGTGGTGATTGGCGAAGCACTATTGTTTACCGAAGTCACTATAGGGTTTGAACTGCTTGTAGAATTGAGGTTAGTTCCCGGAGTCCAGCTATACGTATAACCCGTAATAGCGTTGTAACCCAGCGATGCGGTAAACCCATGACATAAGGTTGTATCTATTGCTATGTTTCTTAAAGGCAAATTAAGTATGAGCTGCGATGCCGTACAGGAACAATGATTGAAGGCTGTATCCAATACCGCAATATAATGGCAGGCTGCGCCCGAAGGAATGTTTAGTGTGTAAGAATACGCGTAGCTTCCGTTACTTGGAATAGCAACATTCACGGTGTGCTGGGTGATTAAAATATCCCCCGAATTGTAAATACCGTTAGAGTTAACATCGTTGTAGTAACTGATCACGGTGTTGTTGGTAGAATTTAAAGTCTGCCCTGTATTGTTAATGGTAAAGCTTACAAAGGCTGTTTCGCCGGAAGGAGGGTTAGGAATAGAATAACCACTTGCGTTACTTAAGGACAGATAACTTTTATAAGTAAAGATCGGCAAGGTGTCGCCGCCCGTTATTACCTGCACGCCGCAAAAGCTATTGGTGAGTGTACAAAGCAAAGCCGAACTGGTTGTGGTCTTAGCTTCAAAATTGGAAATATTACAGCTTAACAGGTTTGGATTTCCTGTGTAACTGATATTAAATACCGTGCTGTCGTTAGGAACCACACCTGGCAATAATTTCCAGGCCAACTGTTGCTGGTTATTTAATATTGAAATAACCGGTACTGGATTTACCGGCGAATTTGTGAGCCCCACGAAAGAACCCGGCACGTAAGATACGCCCACGGGCATGGTAACTCTTATGGTATCTGTATTTCCAAAAGAAAGACTTCCCAAATTCTGTGAATACACTTTTAATACCGAACTGTTATTACACGGCGAAATAAACGAACTCTTTAAAACTGTGTTGGTTGTATAAGGCGCCGATGCGCCCGCAATACCAAGCTGCGAAGACAAGGAAACCAACTGCCCTGTTGAAGCACCGCATCCGCTCACGCCATAGAAACTAAAGCTTGCAAGGCTTCCGGAAGTGTATCCACAAGTCGTAACTACTTTAAATTTAATTTTTACTGAATTATTTCCCGGACTTAAAATTCCCGGCATACCATTGGCACCGATGCTCGGAGATAAAACAGAAATGTAGTATTGATAAATAGTTCCTCCAACATAAACAGGGTTACTAACGGTTACGTACGGACTCGCTGAAGGATAGGCCATCTGAGAAGATCCTGGTACAATAGCAACACCGGGCGGTATATTAACGCTAACCGTTAGGTTGTAAACGCTTCCTAACTGCACGTTGGTTCCAACAACTTCGTAGCTTGCCGTGTCGCACAGATTCACAATTGTTGGAGGTGTAATTACATTCGTGATCAGTAAAGGCGATTGCGGCGTTGATTTTAACGTGAGCTTTTTTGTTACGCAGGGATATGAAGCAAGCGTTGCAGGGTAACCCTGGCAATTCCAGCCAGCCTGAACCACAATGCTGTCCTGGGTACATGACGTATAACTTCCATAGAGCCTGTAATTTTTTACCGTGCCTCCGCCGGCGAGCGTACCAATCTGGTAAAAACCTCCAACCGGAGTAAGCGTGGCGCTGGTACCTAAATCAACTACCGTATTAATCGTAATACCTGAAATAGTTGGCACGGTGAACCATGTGCTGTTGGCCGGTGAATTGGTTGTGTTTGATAAAGAAATATCCCACACTACCACGTTGCTCGTTGCATTTACATTTGGCAAAGTGGATTGAAGGAAAATAGAAGGGCCGTTATACGTGATTACATCCTGGCCATAAGTATTGCTTTGGTTTGGCGGATTGGTCTGTGGTAAATAAGCTGTTGGTTTAAAGGCCCAGTTATATCCAATATTCTGCTGAACGTTTTGAGCAACCTGGCAGCTTGGTTCGAACGTTGCAGTGAACACGCCATAAAAACCATCATCACTTGGTGTAATGGAAGGCGTTGAAGCTGATGTAAAATAAGAGCCCACCGAAAACTGCATGGTATTGGTTGCCGCGCTGATCGGCGTGATTGGAAACACCGCTGAAGAAGAGCCGCCGAATGTTCCTGCCGTCCTTACATCATAAAACTTGGCGGCAACGAATTTATAACCCAGTGGTACAATTGTGGTTAAGGTATCTATTCTCGCCCAATTTCGGTATTCAAAAGGAAATAAATTTCCACCCGTATAGTTACCACAACAAGGCCCTATGGATAAATAATAATTTTGTGTTATCACCACCTGGTTACAATTACTTGCAGCATAACTATCCGGACCATAATTCGTAAAGTAATATCCAATAATTGAAAAATTACCCTGGAACGTGTTACACGAAAATTTATTAACGGCGCTCACAGGATTTGGTACATCGGCAGTAATAAAGGTATTTGTGGTAGACGCTGGAATAATAGCGCCACCGATGTTCGTGGTAACTTTATATTGCGGTTCAAAAACAAGCGAATCATTATCAATGTAAACAAAGCCAGGAGCTACACCTCCGCTGGTAATAAGGGCAGCAGAACTAAGATCGTATTTGAATGTGGCAACGGGGGCTACAGCCGTTACGCTGGAAATATTACAGGTTCCAAATAATAATCCTGCACGGTAAATTCTTAGTTTCCCGCCAATGGACGATAAATTATTTCCATTTAAAATGGTAGAACTTGCATAACAATATTGCCATGTTGGATGTGCTACACTGGTTTTAACTTTAGCATAAAAACTCGAGGTGATCGTATCGCCATACATGGCACGGGTTCGTTTTATTTTTGCAAAATTAACCGTGCCTACTCCATCCGGTAAACCATCATCATTGTTATCCGGTAATCCGTAACTGGTGCGCTTAATGGCGTAGTTTAAAAAATTTAATCCTTCGCAAGTGATCGGACAAACTAAATTCAGGTTAAAACTATTGGAGTTTAGCGGTACTTCGCAACCACAGCTTGCCGAAGGAGAATAAAAAATACCCACGCCGATGCTTCCCGGGCCGCTGGTACAAGCAGTGCAATTACCGGTAAGATCAATTAATATTTGCGCTTGCTCTAAAGAGTTATACATGGTTGCGTTAAAAGGAGCAGAGCCCGAAAAAATCGCCGTGATAACATTTCCTACCTGTGTTACGCTTGAGGGCAGCCAGGTTGCGGTGCCAACCCCGTTTACCATTTTAATGGTGTTGTTAGAATAAGTATAGCAAGGCGAAACAGTAAATGTTACTTTAAAATAAGCATCGGGTAAGGCCGGCGAACTCTGGTAAGAGCTGTTCAGCAGGTAACTGAAGGTTGCGGTTTGCCCGCCAATCAACGTGGATGGCGAACCGTTATTTACCAGGCCGAAAATATAATTCTGTGTATATACTTGCCCCCATGCGGCAGGTACTACGTAATTATTCAAACAAATACTTTGATAGCTTGCATTGTAAGCCCAGCCATTGTAATAGCCATAACCGCCCACGCTGCAACAGCTTTGGGTCTTCCAGCTAATCCTCACCGTATCGCCCGCATTAATGGTAGGTATGGTTAAACCTACGCCGGCTTTAGGACTTGCCGACAAACACGAATACGCATTGCTTGCAGTAGAGGTAGTAACCGAGATAGGATTTGCTGGTCCGCCATTCACTTTTATGGTAATACTTGTAATATCAATTTCGGTTTGCTGACTTACATCAATGTAAGAAGGGCCCGAAGTCTGGTAGATATTAAGCAGGGTATTAATGGCTTGTCCTGCACCGGTGTTTACAATTTTTAATGTCTGCTGGCTGAAGTTACCAGAACCAAGACAAGGATTTACGTAAGGCTGAGGCGTAACAACAAGATTGGGTACAAAATTCGGAAACACCACGTTGGCACTGGACACAGAGGTTTGACAGGCCTGCGCATTGCACCCCCATCCGGCGGTGAAGGAAGAAAATACCGAAGAGCAATTCAGAATCTTTACCGTTTCACAGAGCGTAAGACTTTCGCCCGTTTCAAATAATGTGTTTCCGTTTCCGATAGCTGTAAAATCGTTTGCGCTGAATAAATACGTTTCTGTACCGCCGCCGCTTGTCCACGTTCCCGGGGTTGCAGCGGTAATTTGTATTCCGTTACCGTGCACATCTGTGAGGGTAAAAGTGCTGAGTTCACCTGTTCCTCCGTTGGTGATAGTAATGCAGCGGGAAAAAGTTCCGCCAATACTTCCGCTGTAGGATTGATTGGTAATGTTTGTAATGGAAACATTCGGCTGCTTCACAAAATACACCTGCGTGGTGTGAAGATCAAAAGTGGTATTCCCACCGGCCGTATAATTCACCTGAATTTTGTTTTCCGTTGGCTGACCTAAGCCTAAATACGTTAAGATATTACAATCGGCCGAAGCGGTGTAAGTAACAACGATGGAAGAAAGTGAAGGAATATTGGCGAGACTGAAAGTAGGCGCGTTTAAGGGAATAGTGCTCAATTGTGTGGCGTTAACAACTGAACCCAGCTGATAATTGAGACCTGTTGGCATGGTAAGACTAACCGTAACGCCGGTAAGGTTAAAGGCTGAAGGATTGTTAATGGTAAATGAAAAAACCTTGCTTTGTCCGCAGATGGTAATACTCGAAGGAACAACTGAGGAAATAGTAATATAGCCACCGTTCGAAAACGATTTTGAGGCCAAAAACAGAACGAGCAGTAATAAGTAGAGTTTTTTCATATGTCCAAAAGAGGGCGTAATTGTAAATATAAGTTAAAAAATAAAAGGTTTATCGACTAATTTGTTAAAATGCATCCCTACAGCCCTTTATTTACGGGCTTTATAAAGGCAAACACATTAAACGTAAATCTAAAATGATTTAAGGGAAATTGATAAAAAAAAGAACGGCAGGACCAGTAAGAAACAAGACGGCAGGAAGCAAGACTATCCCGATGTTTATTCTCTGCGAACTCTGCGTTCTCTGCGAGAAAAAAAATAACACATAGAAGATCGCTTCGTCGCCTGGTATATTCCGGTTGACTCCTCGCGAAGACGCATTGGGTTTCTTGTTTTGCTCTACGAACTCGCGAGAAAATGCTAGAATAATTTAGCCCCACAGTGCACATAAAATCAGGAGACAACGTCTGGAAGCAAGACTATCCCTATGTTTATTCTCTGCGAACTCTGCGTTCTCTGGGAGAAAAAAATAACACATAGAAGATCGCTTCGTCGCCTGGTATATTCCGGTTGACTCCTCGCGAAGACGCATTGGGTTTCTTGTTTTGCCCCACAGTGCACATAAAATCAGGAGACAACGTCTGGAAGCAAGACTATCCCTATGTTTATTCTCTGCGAACTCTGCGAGAAAATAAAACCATATAGTACCCAGAGATTCTACCAGTCCCCCTTCGAATTATCAACGGCATTCTTCATAGCCGTCTTAATATCATTGGCCACACTCCCCGCGTATTTATAGGCTTCTCCCCTTAATTTTTTTAAAGTAAGGTCGGGCATAATCATACTCCCGCATTCCGCGATAATATTATCAATATTACCGATAGAAGTTTTGCCGCCGGTGCTCACGTGCCTGATGTTTTCAATAATGTATTTGTATTTACTGTCTTTACACTCAATAATTACTTTCATCATTATCTTACCGGTGTAATCGCAAACGGGGTTTAGTTCCTTTGGCTTTACAGGAAAGGTTATGTTGCATTCCGCTTTTGATCCGGCTGTAACGCCATTCGTTTTGGTGTATTTTGGATTTTCGGTTTTTACGAAATTTACCGCGCGTTTTAAAAGTTCAGAGGCAGGAAGAGAATCGGTAGTAACAACCTCGGTTATTTTATTGGGCTCTTTTACTTTAGGAGCTTCGGCCGTTTGAGAAGATAATAAAAGCGAAGACCCAAGGAATAAAATATTCAGAAGGAACGAAAGAGTACGGGACATTTTTTTACCACTCGTCTTTATCATTTTGAACTTCGTTCGTCATTTTGGCTTTGATGTCGTCAATCACCACCTTGGCGTCAGCAAAGGCCTCTGACCTGATGTGCTTCCAGGTAAGATCGGTAATGCTCATAGAGCCCGCCTCGGGAACCTTTGCATATACGTCTCCGCCCGACATGTCAGGCTTTGAAGCTATGTGGCGGATATTCTTGATCGTGTACCTGTATTTTCCTTCCTTGGCTTCAATAAGAACATCCATTGTAATTTTTCCGTCAACCGCGTTTTCAGGGTTTAGCATTTTTTGCTTGAAAGGAAAAGTAACATTGCAGGTTACATTTTTTCCGCTGTTAGCACCATTTGCTTTGGTATATTTTACCGCTTTTTGTGTGTACCAGCTTTGCGCCCGTTTGGTCAATTCACTGGAAGGAGCAGGCATGGTGGGGCCAAGAGTATCCGCAGCAGGTTCCTCAACCGGAACTTCGTGATGCTTTTTCCCTTTCTTGCCTTTTACTTCTTCCTTTGGGGGAGGCGGTATTGCAGGCGCATACTTTGCGCGTTCAACTTCCACGGTAACAACATCACGGAACATTTTTGACACGTCTTCTTTTTCCTGCGCTGATACAACTGAGGGTAAAAGTATTAAGGCTAAAAAAATGAAAGCTTGTTTTATCATAACTTATTTTTGAATTATTAAATTCTTATTAATAGATGCTTGAATATTTATCAGGATGTACTTCGCGCATGAGATTGTAAACCACATCAAAGATATCATCTGAATTCGGCTTGCTGAAATAATCTCCATCGCTGCCGTAAGCCGGCCTGTGCTCTTTTGAAGCAATGGTAACCGGCGCTGAATCCAGGAATCTGTAGCCCCCTTGCTCTTCCATGATCTTCTGAAGAATATACGCACTTGCACCTCCCGGCACATCTTCATCAAACACAATAAGTCGGTTTGTTTTTTTAACCGACTCCACTATGCTGCTCTTAATATCGAATGGGATCAATGTTTGCAAATCAATCAACTCTACAGAGATCCCGAATTTCTCCAGGTTCTTTATCGCATCCTGAGCCACACGAACGCTGCTGCCGTATGTAACAAGCGTAAGGTCGGTTCCTTCATTTAAAATTTCAGGCATGCCCAATGCTACTTTATATTCACCAAAATTACCCGGCTGTTTTTCTTTTAAGCGATACGCATTCAAAGGTTCAATAACCAAGGCAGGTTCATCGGCTTCCAATAACGTGTTATAAAATCCTGAAGCGATGGTCATGTTCCTTGGCACGCACACATTTATTCCGCGGCATGCATGAACAATCATTCCCATCGGAGAACCGCTGTGCCACACGCCTTCCAGCCTGTGACCGCGCGTGCGGATAATCACCGGCGCTTTTTGCATTCCTTTGGTACGCCATTGCACTGTAGCCAGATCATCACTCATGATCTGCAACGCATACAGTAAATAATCAAGGTATTGAATCTCCGCAATCGGGCGAAGACCCCTCATCGCAAGCCCTATAGCCTGACCCATAATGGTTGCTTCCCTTATTCCGGTATCAAATACGCGGTGCTCGCCGTACTTTAACTGCAGTCCTTCCAGGCCCTGGTTCACGCCACCAATCTTACCGGAGTCTTCTCCAAAGATCATTACTTCCGGATATTTTTTAAGGATCGCATCAAAATTATCCCTTAATATTTCTCTGCCATCAACCTGCTTGTCTTCTGTATAATTAACGGCATTGGCTCCAATGTTTTGCACCTGTTGGGCCGACTGTGAGTACAGGTTTGAACTATAACGCTCATCGTTTTCTATTTTCGCGAGGCGCAACCAATCTAACAGTTTCTGCCTTGCCGACGTATTGTTTTGAATGGTTGAACGCAAAACACTTTTTATCGCGCTGTGAATTTCCTTACGGATCGGCTCTTTAATCGATTGTAATTCTTTTTTTATTGCCAGCACATCCTCTCCACCCACTTCTTCAAGTAAGGCGGCCACTTCTGTAATTTCAGCTTTTATCGGATTAAGATAGTCGGTCCATGCAGCGGTCTTCGCGTTCTTTACCGACTCCTTGGCGTCTTCTTCAATTTTATTTAATTCCGCTTCATTGGCCAGCGCGTTTTGAATGATCCATTCGCGCATTTGTTTGATGCAGTCAAAATCAAGTTCCCACTGCAAACGTTCCTTGCTTTTGTAACGCTCATGTGATCCGCTGGTACTGTGACCCTGCGGCTGAGTAACTTCTTCCACATGCACAAGTACCGGCACGTGTTCTTCGCGGCAGATCTTCACTGCCTTTTCGTATGTTTCGCAAAGATGGGTATAATCCCATCCTCTTGTTTTTAATATTTCAAAACCTCTGCCGCCATTTTCACGCTGGAAACCTTTTAGTACTTCACTGATGCTTTCTTTGGTAGTCTGGTATTTTTTAGGAACGGAGATGCCATGCCCATCGTCCCAAACACTTACCAGCATTGGCACCTGCAATACACCGGCGGCGTTAATGGTTTCCCAGAACAATCCTTCGCTCGTGGAAGCATCGCCAATGGTACCAAAGGCCACTTCATTTCCTTTATTACTGAATTTTGTAAACGGGTCCACATGGAGATCTTTATTTATCCTGTAGAAATGCGAAGCATATGCTAAACCCAGCAATCTCGGCATTTGCGACCCTGTTGGGGAAATATCGCTGCTCGAATTTTTTTGATTTATAAGCGACTTAAACGAACCGTCAGCATTTAAGCTGTGGGTTCCAAAGTGGCCGCCCATCTGCCTTCCGGCACTCATCGGCTCGTATGAAAGATCGGTATGACCATATAGACCCGCGAACCATTGTTGTAAATTTAAAGCCCCAATCGCGAACATAAAAGTTTGATCGCGGTAATACCCGCTCCTGAAATCACCATCGCGGAAAACCTTACTCAGTGCAACCTGCGCTAATTCCTTTCCATCTCCGAAGATTCCGAATTTTGCCTTACCCGTGAGCACTTCCTTTCTTCCCAATAAACTGGCCTGGCGACTCTCGTTCACCAACCTGAAATCGGTTAAGACAATATTCTTAAAATCATCAAAACTCAAATTGCCTGCTTTTGTGGCGCTATCCTGTTTTCCCATAGTAAACCCTTATCATACAAATATAATAGATTGGGCCAAATACAGAAAATATTTTGAAACTATAATTTACTTAAATTTCAGTGGTCTTACTTGGCCTTACTTTACAACTGACGAAGCGATCTCCCCATTCAGGTGCTGTATGTTCGTGGAAGAGATTCCTTCGCTATCCGAACTGTCATATCGATCCCGACTAGATGTCGGGAGAGATATCTGCACAATACATATTGGTTACAGATCTCTCTTCCGACGAAACTGTCG
>JACDDR010000116.1 GCA_013816895.1 Bacteroidota bacterium | reverse complement strand
CACTGATAAGCTCGCCATCACTGGCATGCAACTGAATTGTTTTTGCGCGAATCTTCACTTTTTGTTTGGAACGCAGTTCTATTAATTTTGCTTTTATTACGCATTCGAGGTCGCTAAACACATTCATAAAATACATGTAAGCATCATATGGCGAATCATACGGACTGAAATATTTATGTACGTCTCCATCATTCCAGAATTTGGTACACATGTAATAATAATGGTCGGAAGTCTGCAAACGTTCCCAAACGTTCAGGATGGCTTTGTCGTTGCACTCATGAACCTCTTTCTCCATGGAGTAAATACGCCTGATTGCTTCTGTTTGCATGGAGTTGCTTAACCAGGCCGAAAGATCGCGCTCTGTATCGGCCCATGATGTGAAGTCATGAGCATCGTATGTATCCCTTGCAGGATATGAATCAACAACCTCGGAAGGCGTTTTGAAATTGAAATCAGGATGAGCTAAAATAGCTCCCGGAAGATAGTCGAGAAACTCAAAGATGCCTGTAGACTCCCACTGATGTTCTCCAAATGTTTCATAATCCATGAACAGATTGATAGTTTCTCCATTACCGGCTACTTTATAAACCCATTCTTTATACTTATCAACAGTTAAAGGAAATTCGGCCCAACCCCTGTCTGAAAAACGGAAAGCAATATCGTCTGAAAGGCGGTGATTTTTGAGCAGTAACTTGATTTGCTTTGCATTTACCGAACTGTACACATAATTTGGTGTACGTCCGTTCAAAAGGCGATCTACCCCTTCGCATACAATTCCCTTATAACCCATTCCTTCAATAAAAGAGGCGAGTTCGTTATTAAAAATTAATTCCGTATTCCGAAAAACTTTTGGCTCCTGATTAAAATATTTCTTAATCATCGCCGCATGTTTCTCAACCTGACGAACAAACTCAGCTTTTGAAAATATAAAGCTCAGGGAATGAGAGTATGTTTCAGAGAGAAATTCTACGCAGCCAGTGTTGGCAAGATCAATAAAAGACTGAAGCACATCAGGTCTGTATTTCTCAAACTGTTCAATTGCTGTTCCGCTTATGGAGTAACTGATTTTGAATTTCCCCTGGTGGCGCTGAATTAACTCCAGCATTTTTCTGTTAGTTTTGATGTAACATTTATCTGCGACCTTATTTACAATTTCTTCATTTTTAATATCATCTTCATAAAAATGAGATTGACCAATGTCGAAAAAGGAATAATTCCTCACCCTAAAGGGCTGGTGAACCTGGAAATAAAAGCAAACTGAAGGCATAATTTGGTGTTTTTTTTGTTTATATAAATTGTTTTTCAGAGTAGGCGTTTATAATTTTCCTGGCTGAAATATCCCAGGTAATATTTTTCAAATTTGTCGAGGCGTCTTCAGCAACTTTTTTACTAAGTACTTCATCATGCAATAGATTAAGAATATAGCTCGCAGCCTTTTTATCATCCCAAAAATCAAACTTGAGGGCACCGCTTAATACTTCGGCAACACCCGATTGTTTTGAGATCACACAGGGAATACCGAAGTGCGCTGCTTCTACGGCTGACAAGCCGAAGGGCTCAGAAACGGATGGCATACAGTAAACGTCGCTTACCGAAAGGAGATAGCGTAGTTTTTCCTGGTTTAAAAAGCCTGTCATGTGAAAACGGTTCCCAATATTTCTATAAGAGCTTTTTTCAAGAACTGTTCTGAAATAATCTCCCACTCCTGCCATCACAAATCTTACATCCGGGTCTTTTTCCAATACGCGTGAAGCGATATCCAAAAATTTTTCCGGCCCCTTCTGGCGCGTTAATCTTCCAACGAATAAAACGGTTTTTTCTTTGAAATTTCTTTTACTTTTAAAAGCTTTTACCGGAGAACTACCGTTGTGAACCACTTTCATTTTATCTTCTTTAATGCCGTAATATTTAGAGATGTTGCTGGCAGTAAAATGACTTACTGGCATCAGGAGATCGGCATACTCCATCCCCTTTTTTTCAAGTTCATATACCCAACCTTTATTTTCCGGACCACTTCTGTCAACTTCCAGAGAATGAATATGCATCACCAAAGGCTTTCCCGTTCTTTCTTTTATTTTTATTCCCGCCAGCATCGTCATCCAATCATGGGCGTGAATCACATCAAATGGCATGGAAGCAGCAAGAGTAGCAGTGATATCCGCGTATTGCATAACTTTCTTAATCACATCACCACCATACAAACTATCAATATTAAAAGCCTCCAGCTTTTCCTTGCCGGAGGTGGCATTATCAGATCCAAAACCGGAAGCACTGCCAGGAATGTTTTCGCTGTGGTAAGGATCTATATCTGCAGCAACTGAATGAAGCCTGAAAGGTAAGGGCGTGTGATAATTAGCAGGATCTCGCTCAAAAGAATTAACATCGATATTGTTAATCCCAACAAGATTCATATTTTTCATTTTAAATCCGGGACTGGTTTTGGGAACAACCATGGTAATATCTGCTATATCTGACATAGCACTTGATAAATCATGGCAAGCTACTCCTAATCCCCCATTTATAATTGGTGGGAACTCCCACCCTAACATTAGCACTTTCGGAAGACTACTTTTCATATCGCAACAATTTCTCCATCAATTCTGGAACGGTTTTATTCATTTATCTGTAAAATTAGGGGCGATAAGGCCCGAATGAGGACTTTATTCGGTAACGAACGGTTTTGAATCGCCAAATAGAGAAAAAGAATAGTTTGGAATACAACCCGGATTAAGTTCACTTTTTTAGGGTTTGTCTCCACAGCTTTCTTTTATCCGCGTTAAGCCCACTAAAACTGGTGACTACCGATTATTATCCCAAATCCACAGCGCACAGAGTAATTTTGAAAATGCATAACCAACTAAAACCAATTTAAATGAAACAAATTTTTACATTACTTTTTGCTTCCCTTCTTTATTCAACAAGTTTTTCACAGCAGAATTATAGCAATTTTGAAGGAACAAAAAACGTTAGCCTTGCCGAATGGAATGGCATCATGGATTCTGTGCACGTAAATCCATTACCAAACGCGGTAAACAGCAGTACGCTTTGTGCTAAATACATTAGGGATACCGCGACTTATGACAACTTTAAATTCTTTCCATATTCTAAATTGACCGACGTTACACCTTACGCGAGTGCAAGTTCAACGCAAAAAATAACGATGAAGATTTTTACATCATCGCCTATAGGAACAAAAATAGATGTTCAACTTGGCACTCGTACCAATACAACTTATCCCGCCGGAGTGCACAGCATTTATACTGCCTCAACAACGGCGCAAAACGTCTGGCAGGTCCTTTCTTTTAATTATGTAATGAATCCAACCGGCAGCACTACACTACCAACAGACATCGACAAGATCGTAGTTCTTGTCCGACCTAACTCTCACGTGAGGGATACCATTTATTTCGATGATCCAACCGGACCGCAGCTAACTGTTATTGGAATACGGGAGCACCAGGCTGCCGGCAAAGCCTTTACACTTTTCCAGAACAAACCAAATCCTGCCAAGGAAAACACTCAATTAAAATTTCAGTTGAACACCGAAGGGAATGTAAGCCTGAAACTATACGACATACTTGGTAAGCCTGTAAACACAATTATTGAACAGAGAATGAACGAAGGTAATCACACCGTGAACGTTGAAACGGCGGGACTGTCCAACGGCATTTATTTCTTTGTCTTAAACAAGGACGGCATGACGCAAAGCGTTAAAATGGTTGTATCTAACTAGCAAAGAACTCCAAAAAAAAAGCCCCTTCCTTCCGGTTGGGGCTTTTCATTCGGGGGTATCGGGGGTTATTTAAAAATCACAACCTTTTCGGAACGTGTATTGTCCCTGTCCTCTTTTTCATTCACACGAACAATATATACAGCTTCAGCAATACTGTTTCCGCTAAGATCAATTTCCTGCTTACGTTCTGAAAACACAGAAGTTTTAGTATAAATCAAACGACCCATTAAATCAAAAATCTCGATCTCAAACTTTTTCTCTTCGGGATTTTTTCTGTCTAACTCAACAGTAAATTTAGAGTTAGCCGGATTCGGAAATACATTTACATTAAACCCTTTAAGAGTTCCAAGATCATTGTCATTTTCACCAGTTCCTGTGGCTACGTTATTAAAATTAGTAACAACTGGCGGCATGTTTGCTACCGCTTGCTGCGCCAAAGAGTATTCAATTTTTTTCACTAAACCACCCTGCGCGTTAAATACAAGTAACATTGTAGACTGTGCCGGAATAATATCATTATACTCAACAGCAACACCAGCATTTACATTAATTTTTAAAGGATTAGTTCCACCAACAGCGTTGCCATTTAATCTCACAGTGTAATGATAATTGTTAGATAAATCCTGATTCATCACCATAACTGTAATATTCTGACCACTATTACTACCGAACGATTTTACATTTGCCAGATTAGTAGTACCGCTTATAAAAGTTCCTTTAAAGTTTTCAGCCATCATTTTAAAGTGATAATACGCTGGCTTTTTGTTACCGGTTACAGCATCAATATAACCAATGTTCAGCTGTGTATTATTACCTTCAACAACACTCCATATATTCATAAAATTCACTCCACCCTTCATACCTACGCTCATTAACTCGGCTAAGAACTGTCCACCCACAAAACTATTAACACCTGTACCGTTTAAATCATCAGTCGCGCTGTTTTTGTATCCAACATTCGCTTCAGTAATAGCAGTTTTCAGAATAGAATTTCCTGAACGTCCATGAGTAGTATTACAAGTAGCTAAACGGCTATTCAAATAAGTAAGATTATCTTTTAAACTGTTTGCAGAACTTAATTTTGAAATCACCTGATCCCTTGTTTGACTACCATCAAACGCATAAGAGTGAAAAGAAACAATATCTAAATAATAATGACCAGCCGCATCTTTACCGGTAATATCATCCGGACCATTGGGGTCAGTTAAACCATTTATAATTCCCTGGTTGAACCACGCACACTCTGGTCCGATTGTCAGGATACTTGGATCAACGGCCTTCATTGCTGAAGCAAAAGGCTTAAAATAAGCCGCTACCTGTGCGGCAGTTGTATAAGCGTAGTCGAGATCAGGCTCGTTACCGATTACCCAATACTTAATGTTACGACCTTTAGTAATATTGATATACGTTACAATTTCTGCAGCCTGCGCAGCAGTATAAGCCCATTTATGAAAAGGTACCTGGATAATTGGTTCCATGCCTTTAGCACGCACCGAGTCAATCATTTTAATGTACTGAAAGTTGGTTGGCCTGTCCCTGTCAGGAGCAATACCACCGAAACGAATAACTACCGCTTTACTGTCCTTAATATTACTCCAGTTCTTGTGTAGTTTACCGCCTAAAACAGTTGTACCAATCGTATCAGGCATCCATGCGTTCTGACCAAAAAAATTGGGAGCAATAGGTTGTGCGTTTATATTCTGAATTGCAAAAAATAAACTCATAATTAATAGAAAAATATTAGGGATGTTTTTTATGTTCTTCATGTCTTCTGTTTTTAGTTAATAATTAGGGATATTCAGGCTATTCATTTACCGCTCTTACCGATCTTAAATTCCCTCTTGGCGATCAATTATATGTTTAACGAAAACAAAGGTATAAAGGTTGTCATCCCGGCTAGGATTTAACGGATTTTGGCTATGCTTTTTCCTTTCCCATCGCTTAAAAGCCTTTGTTAGATAGGGTTTCGCGGCTTTTGTAAAAAAATGTCAAGATGCGGGCATAAAGTTTTATGTGCTTAGCTATATAAAACCCAAGCTTACCGAATTAACAAAATAAAGCATTACACCTGAGATACTTTTGTTAGATAAATTATTCACTAGAATACGAAAACCACAAAAGAGAGATTATGAAAAAAGCGAACATAAATACAACTCAGATTGATGCCGTAAATATCCCATCTGGCGCCGTAAGCAAAAACACGGGTTATTCTGATGAAGAACTGAAAGAGTTTAAACAAATAATAGTTTCAAAATTGGATGAAGCAGTAAGTCATTATTCTTTTTTGAAAGAAACACTTTCAGGTGCCAATGATCATGGCACTGATGATACTTCCCCGACATTTAAGTTATTGGAGGATGCATCCGACGTTTCATCGAAAGAGGAGACGGCACTACACGCCATTCGTATTCAAAAATTTATTGAGCAATTGCAAAACGCGCTAATCCGTATTGAAAACAAGACTTATGGAATTTGCAGCGTCTCGGGAAAATTAATTCCCAAAGAAAGATTAAAAAGCGTTCCGCACACAACAAAAAGTCTTGACGCCAAAATTGACGGCACAAAATAACTATCAAGCCAATAATCAACTAATAATTAAATATATGTTAAGACTCAATAAATCTTTAAAACTGGTGATTGTTACTGTTTTAATATTAAACGGTGCCTCGTGTACAAAACCAGCAGGTCCGGGCGGCAGAGCCACCGTGAAAGGTAAGGTGTATGCTTATGATTTTGATAACACCCAGCGGTATATTGTTTCTAAAGGGTATAGTTCTGCCGAAAATGTATACATCTGTTACGGTAATAATTCAGTGGTTGGAAATGACGTAAAAACTTCTACCGATGGATCATTTGAATTCAGGTATTTGAATAAAGGTCATTATAAGGTTTTTGTAAATTCTGTAGATACAGCTATAAAAGTGAAGGGGAACAATACGAAAATACCCGTTATCAAAGAATTTGATATAACAGCAACCAGTCAGACAATCGATCTTGGAGACATCACCATTAATAAATAAATATGAAAAAAGCCGTAATCTTATTTTCAGTTCTCTTTTTTATTTCAAACCTCGCGTTTGCACAAAGTAAAAAAGAGGTAAAGAAAAACAATATCAGATCATCTATGGTAGTAGATCTGGAAAACGGTAAAACACTTAATAACAAAAAAACTGTTTTTGACAAGAACGGAGAGACGCTTGAAGAAACAGATTACGATAAGGACGGCGCGCAGAAAACATTCCGTAAATATAAATACAATAAAGACGGTGACGTTACAGAGGAAGAGGTCACCGACTCAAAAACCAATGTAGTAGAAAAACACACCTATAAATACATCGCACTGGGTTAAAGAGTGGAAGAACAAATTTCAGACGCCTCCGGTAAAAAAATTAAGAGTCATTATTATACCTATGATCAAAAAGGCCTAAAAATGGAACGGAAAACCATTGACGCCTCCGGGAAATTGATAAGCA
Organism: Bacteroidota bacterium; assembly: GCA_013816895.1. Taxonomy (GTDB): domain Bacteria; phylum Bacteroidota; class Bacteroidia; order B-17B0; family Aurantibacillaceae; genus Aurantibacillus. Next base: position 5,096 of record JACDDR010000116.1, on the reverse strand, counting down.
TCCGCAAATACACTTACGAATTTAAATAAATTGGAAACCCCGTTACACATACTCCAGAACTTCGCGCCTATTACTCTCAAAGAGATGGATAGCGTAAAACTCATGAATCGCACTGACACTAAGTTTATTTTCCCTATTGCCCAATTTGAGAAAGTCATGGGAGAAATAATAGAAAATTACCGCATTCTTGAAATTGAAGGAAAACGTCTTTGCCGCTATGAAACCCTTTATTACGATACTAACCGTTTCGATTTGTATAAAGAACACCATGCCGGAAAGCTTAATCGTTATAAAATAAGGCATCGCACTTATGTAGATTCTAACACTGGTTTTCTGGAAGTGAAATTTAAGAATAACAAAGGAAGAACCATAAAAACGCGAATCTCCAAGCCCGATGTTCCCTACACGTGGGAAGGAGAAAGCCACCAGTTTTTATCCAGAACACTTCCGTTCGCTGTGGAGGTATTAGAACCGGTGATCTGGATCAATTATAACAGATACACCCTGGTAAATAAAAGCGGTGCTGAGCGATTAACAATTGATCTTGATCTTGAATTCGTGAAAGAAAAAAACTCCCAGAAACTCAGTAATCTTGTTATTGCCGAAGTGAAACAGGAAAAGCGAAAAGCCTCACCTTTTATGACAATCATGAAGAAGTTTCATATTCGTGAAGGCTCCATTAGTAAATACTGCATGGGAATTGCCTATACCTGCGATACGGTGAAAAAAAATAATTTTAAAAGTAAGCTAATAACCATCAAACAAAAAAATATATGCTAACAATATTTCAAGCAATTAACGACGCAGCTGTTCCAACAGGAATGGATGCAATGTATAAGATATCGTCCAGGATGGGCATAAGGCTTCTGATCGATATCGCGACGGTTTTTATTCTTGTGCGATTGATCTATTATCCACTGTACAAGCAGCGCGACTTCTTCTTTATGTTCGTGATCTTTAATATTATCATTTTCTTCATTTCATTTTTACTGAATAAAGTTGATCTTTCTATGGGGGCGGCTTTTGGCTTGTTTGCCGTATTTAGCATGCTGCGCTACCGGACAGAAAGTATTTCTATAAAGGACATGACCTATCTTTTTTTATGCATTGCTATTGGGCTTGTAACGGCGGTAACAAAAATTAAAGATACCCCGGACTCTCAGGAGTATTTGTTTTTGGTAGGACTTAACGGCGGAATACTTCTGATTACCTTCCTGCTTGAAAGCGATAAAATTGTTAAGAAAGAAACAACTAAACTTATTATTTATGAAAACATTGAACTTATTCAGTCACACAGGCGCGAAGAATTACTGGCGGATATTAAGAAAAGAACTGGCCTAAATACACACCGAATAGCCATCCAAAGAATCAACTTCTTAAAAGACTCCGCGCTTATTAAAATTTATTACTACGAATAGCACTTTATCGTTAATTAAATAAAAAAGATGAAGCGAATTATTTTATTTATTCTTATTGGCTATTCGAGTCAGTTACTTGCTCAACAGTATTATAATGATGCCAGGCTTTGGGCAAATATTTATATTGACAAAAAAGTAAACAAGTGGTTAAATATACATCTGAATCAAAAAGACCGATGGAATCACAACATTCAGAAATTTGAACTTGGATACGCGGACATGGGAATTACCATAAAACCATTTAAAAACCGCAATGTTAAATTTTTATTTGACTACGTCTACGCCCGAAAACAGCAGAACAATGGGCTCTGGAGCCCAAGGCATACTTACTATACCGCCGTTGTTTTCAGAAAAGATTTCCGTCGCTTCCGGGTCATGTACCGCAATATGGTGCAGGCTACTTATAAAAACCCTGGAACCAGCAAAACAGGTTACATCCCATATTTCTATGATCGTAATAAAATAACCATTAAATACGAAGCATCTAAACGGTTTGAATTTTACATCGCTGAAGAATTATACGTGCCTATTTTTAGTCCGCAGGACAAAGGAATAAGCAGATCGAGAGCATTCGCCGGCTTGTTTATAAACACTACGCGGCATCAGCAACTTGAGTTGTATTTTTCGTTTCAGGAACAGCTGGTCAGAAACGACTGGTATAAACAAAGGAATAAATATCCAAACACATTGTTAAACCATGATTACATTTATGGGATAGGATATAGTTTCCAATTTTAATTTCAAATCTGATTAAAATGGCTTCGGAAAGTGTAGATCATCGAAAGGCGTATTTCTTACAAATACAATTAATTTTTAGTTTATTATTAGCCACTTCTACATGCCTGGTTGCACAACAAAGCGCCGAAAACAACTTACCCGGTCTTGAAATCAAAGAGAATCAATCTTCAAAAATCACAATCCGGTATCACTCCGAAGATGTTATTTCTAATTTACTTGTTTTGGTTACCGATCCGGATGGGAATACAACGTTCCTCGAGAACAAATATAAATTCACCGGCAATTATAGTCAGCTGGTGGATCTTTCAGGGTCTAAAAAAGGTGAGTATTTTTTCACGATAATTTGCGATGAAAAAAAAGTTATCAGAAAAATTCAGATTAAGTAGGAGATGTTGTCACGAATAATTTATACGAGCTTACTTGTTTGCCTGTCTTTTAATTGGTCTGCGTCACAGGTATTAAAGTCGGTTGTATATGATTTCGACGGTTTCGATCTGGGCCAAACCAACCTTCCTGAAGGCGATTATAGTTACGGTGATTTAAGTTACAGTATAGCCACAAATCCCTTACCTCCAAATGATATGATTGGAGACAGGGTTTTAAAGATGAATCTTAACTGGGTTAACGGCTATGGCGCTTTTGGCAGGGGAATTTCCAGGTACATTGAATTCGATCCGAACCAGGATTTTTTTAATTTTTATTTCTACAATCCCATCGCAAACAATCAGAACGCTGTTTTTGAAATCAGTATCGCCGACGATGATAATACAGATAACGTATATGAAAGTTCTTCAGATGACTCCTGGCGAAAGAGCTTTAACATTCCTGGCACGGCGGGGTGGCAGTTAATCTCATTATCCCTGAAAGACCTTGCTGATGGGAACACAGGAGGCAATGGGATATTTGACATTGCATTTACACAAAACAAAGGCATGTTGCTGCTTGTGGAATTCAAGTTTACCAAACCAGGTTCTTCCTCGATCCCGGCAACATTCTATCTCGACATGATCAGTTTTTCTGAAGGAATTTTGCCCCGCGGAACTACCGAATTTGACCTCCCTTATAAAAGTCCCATTGATTATTGTCTGCTCGGAGCGCACCAGGTGGAGAATCCAGGACAATACAACCTTATACCTTCGCATTTTGAAGGGATGTTTCCCTCCTCCCCCGGTAAAAAAATAAAGTATGTAAATACTTTTTTACAATGGGCTACGAATGGTTCTACCACACCGCATACCATGCCCGGCATCGGGCTTCAATCTCTGATGAGCAATGGCTACTCGCCTATAGTTACCTGGGAACCCATGTTTCTGGGGTATGCGCCACTTGATCCTGTTCAGCCCAAACTGGATAATATTGTTAACGGCGATTACAACAATTACATTGATGCTTTTGCCGACCAGGTGAAATTATTAAGCGACACCTTGATCATCCGCTTCATGCACGAGTTTGAAGGAGACTGGTATCCCTGGTGTATTTCGAAGAACAATGGCGATCCCTCGAAATTTGTAAATGCTTATCGCGCTGTAGTTAACAGATTCCGAACAAGGGGTGCAACCAGGGTAAAATGGATGTGGTGCGGCAATTCAGACTACGCACCCTTTACATCCTATAACTGGCTTGTACAGGCTTATCCAGGCGACAGTTACATTGATATTGTTGCCACGGACATCTACAATAACCACTACCCCTCCTCTTTGCCCTGGTGGAAATCATTCCGATGGCAAACTGCGGAGAGTTATTATTACCTCACCAAATATATTCCTCAAAAACCGCTGTTTATCTGTGAGCTGGGATGTCGTGAACGATTACCTGCCGACAATCAAAGTTCAGAAACCAAGGCGGCATGGTACCAACGCATGGACAGAGAATTACAGTCCAACTTTCATAAGGTACGTGCTTTAATATTTTTTAATGCGGTGGCAACCCAAAATTGGCTTGTAAATTCATCGGCTTCTTCCCTTCAATCGTTGACAGATAATATCTGGAACGATGATTATTACTTTAAAAAATCAACCACTGTTTCCATAGAAGAACATGAATACGGAAGCGGCCTTTACGTATATCCTAATCCAACAAACGGAATAATAACGCTAAGCTATAATTCTACCAGTCCGAAAGAGTCTTTCTCTATAACCATTTACAATGCTACCGGCAAAAGTATTTATTCAGAAGTAGTTATTAAACCCACCGATTCCTTTACAAAGCAATTAGATCTCGGAGATTTGGCCAAGGGAATTTACCTTGTTGAAATGGAAATCTTTAATACAAAGAATAATAAAAAACAAAGCACGAAGGAAGTCCGTAAACTCGTGATGCAGTAAATTACCTGCGAAGTAATAAGGATAAGTCCTTTGCGCCGCTTTTAAAATAGTCATCTTTCATAACAAAATCTTTAAATGCTTTTTGTGATTCGGCCGACGAATTTATTTTAAATGTTTCCTTTTCATTGAACCATGCCAGGAGTTTTATTTTCGACATATCCGTTTTTAACGCGTCTCCCATTTCTTTAATCCATTCTCCCTTCGTTTGGCCTCCCTCTCCCGCTTTACGTTCTCTTGACGCCGTTTCGCATATCAATAAAGGCTTATCAGGGAATTTTTCCGTTAATACAAAATAGTTTTCAATCCCTTCTTTCCTGAAAGAACGCCAAAGTGAAACGCCTTTACCGGAACCTGCACCGTTATATACATCCATACCCACATAATCAACATATTCATTCCCCGGATAGGCGTCCATAATATCATTCCAGCTTTCCTGCGGCACCGACATGGAATTAGGACACCAGATGAATTTTACATTGTTTACATTATTTTCACGGAAAATGTTAATGATGTAACGATACGCTTTCGCAACCAGGAAAGGATTTTTGTCGTTATTTATTGTGCACCATGGATACCAATCGCCATTAAATTCGTGAAGAATCCTTAGAAGTACTGT
>JACDDR010000115.1:7173-12367 GCA_013816895.1 Bacteroidota bacterium | reverse complement strand
CACTTGTCGTTGCAATTCGGGCCAGAAAAAATTAAGTGCCGCATTCGGATTTTGCTCCAGGCTTTTCCCTTTTTTAGAATCGTAATTTCCATAAAACCAGAATTTATTTCCTGAAAGGCGTCTTAAATAAACGATACGTGAAGAAGGTTTGTTGTCGTAACTAGTGGCCAGGTTAGCGGCCTGTAATTCCGGCACCTCCGACTCAATGGCTTGTTTGAGCCAGTATTCGAATTGCGCGAAGGGCTCGCGTTCAACATCGGTTTCGCTCAGCGTGCCTTTAGTAAACTCTGCACGTTTCTTATTGATATACTCGTTATGATCTGTCATAATAAAAATTATTTAGCACTCTCTTTAAAAACACGGTTTAATCTCTTCAGCAAAAGCATCATGATTAAAAATGCAAACATTAAAAGGGCAAAGTTAAGCCAGAAATAATTTGCCTTGTTATCAAACTTATCCCAATTTTTTGCCAGAACGCCGCTTAACTTATTTCCCATCGAGGTGGCCAGGCTCCATCCTCCCATCATCAGAGCCGTTAAACGAACGGGGGAAAGTTTTGACACCATGGATAACCCCATGGGGCTTAACAACAATTCGCCAACCGTTATAACACCGTAACTTGCAATCAGCCACCAGGCACTTGCCTTGTGTATACCGTTATTGGTATGATAAACTGCGGCCACCATTATTAAAGTGGAAAGAGCACTGATCAGTAAGCCGTATGCTATTTTTGAGGCAGTAGTTGGTTCTTTATAGCGTCTTCGCATAAAGGCGAAGAAAGCGATGATGAGCGGCGTTAACACCACAACAAAAAACGGATTAACCGATTGAAAAATTTCGGTATTCACCAGACTCACCGATTCTCCTTTCGGCGGAATTTTTGAAGCGTCGAGATTTTTAAAATAAACCGGATAGTCAATGCATTTGATGGGCTTGCCACTCGTATCCTTTATAACTCTGAACTGTTCATCCACCTGGTTAACTTCTTTATTATCGGCTACAAGTTTTTCCGAGAAGCCCAATTTTCCGGTAATTGCGGTAATGGCAGGCGGACTTTCGCGATCTGTATAATGCTGCGCGTAGGTTGTGAGCGCTGTAGCGTTTTGCTTAAAAATAGCCCAGAATAAAATGACAATGATAAAGATGGTGAACATGGTTCCCAGAGGTTTTCGTTCTTCGGTGTTTGCCTTTTTATAGATGGAAGCATAAAAATAAATAACAGGAATGCAGAACATGAAAAAGGCGTCGGTGCTTTTGCTTCCCATGATCGTATAAGCCTTATCTCCTTCGCCCCACAGCGCGGTAGGTAATATCCAGCCCAATGCGGCGAAAGCCGCCCCTGCAAGAAGCACCTTTACAAACTGCATGAGTAAAGGTTTATCCTCAGGTTTTGGTTCTTTCCTCACATCTACATGCTTGTAATGCTTCATACCTATCCAAAAAGTAATCACGCCAACAAACATTCCAATTCCCGCAGTTAGAAAGGCTCCATGCCATCCAATTTTATTACGCATGATGGCGGCGATAAAATTGCAGATGAAGGCTCCGATGTTAATGCCCATGTAAAAAATATTGTAGCCCGTATCCTTTTTATCGCGGTAACGAGGGTCATTGAACAGATTGCCCAAAAGGGTCGAAATGTTTGGCTTAAAAAAACCATTTCCGACCACCATAATTAATAAGGCTGTGTAAAAGGCCCATTTTTCAGGGATAGCAAGCATGCAATATCCTATGCCCATTAATATTCCACCGAGTGTGATTGAAAAACGATAACCTAGTTTTAAATCGGCGAGAAGCCCGCCCATGAAAGGAGTCAGATAAGCCAGTGCAATAAAGGTTCCGAAAATATCAGACGCATCGCCATTTTCCCATCCGAAACCTCCCTCGGCTTTATCGGTGGTCATGTACAGGAAAAAAATACCGATCATCAGGTAATACCCAAAGCGTTCCCAGAACTCTGTGAACACTAAAAAGAATAATCCTTTAGGATATTTACCCTCGCGTTTTAAATCTGACATTAACAGAATAAATTAAGTAATGATCTTATTGAACTGCAACCCGCTTGTTCATGTGTTTAAGATTGAGGGCATACATTACAATAAATATAAGATCCAGTACTATTATGAAAATAAGAGAGCCGTAGGATTTATCGCCTTCTGAACCTGCATTCATGTTCATGCCAATAAAATTGGCCGCAAGTTCTGCAATCACATAAATGAAAAATCCGATGCGGTTAAGGCGCCACATCATAACAACACCAAGCAGCGACACGATGTTGGCAAGTAGTCCCATTAAACAAACCATTCCTATTTCATGCACAAACCCTTCGGGGTTTTCGATCTTAATGCTGGCCGAAGACTCCTGGATTTTTTCCATTGCGGCGGCGGCGCTCTCTTCACTCATCCCAAGTAAACAGGATCCTATTGTATAGATCAGTATCCAGATGCCGCACATGACGAACGATAAAATACAAAGAATTTTTAAAAACTGCGGCCGTTTTGGAGCAGGTGCTAAATCATTTGTAAACTGGTCGTTATAATCATTCTGCATATGACAGGGTTTTAAATAATATTGGTAAAAATGCTAATAAAAAACCTGAAATACTAATGATTATGTCGGCCAGAACCAGCGGCCGGGCTAATCTTTTTTTAGTGAAAGCGTAGTGTGAAATTACCAGTATCCGACTTAAAAACTGAAATGCAAAAAATATAAAAACATGCCACGATAAAGGATTATATCTTTTTCCTTCAGTGAACTTTAGATGCGCGTAATAGGAGAATGCGCGCGAAAATCCGCAGGTGGGGCAGTCCTTACCGGTATGCTGTTTGATAAAGCATTCGATGGGATGGGTGGTGGGATAAAAAAAATAGGAATAGCCGAACACTATTCCTATCAATATTAAAAACGCCCAACTTACTGTTACATGAGCAGGGGCTTTTAGCATGCATTAATGCGTTTGAGTGGTGTCTGTAATTTCCTTAAGTCTTTCCATGGCGTTGTTCAGTGAGTCCATCGCTCCTGATTTTTCCATGGCTTCTTTAAACTGGTCGGCCGCCATACCTGCACCTTTAGCAATAACAAAGATCCAGATGGAGCCGATAATAATTGCAATGATTGAACAGATAAGGCCTGCAATTGCCATGCCTTTTGACGCACCGGCTTTTTGAGCTTGTGACATGCTTACAGCGGATAAAATCAATCCTACTACGGCAAGTACAACTGCCCACCAGCCAAAGCAGGGCACGAAGGAAACGATAATTGCCACAATACCCAGGATCATCCCGGCGATGCCCATACCTTTTCCGGCATTAGGATTTGATGGTGGAGTTGTTGTGGTCGTTGTTGTGTTTTGTTCCATTTTTTAATTTTTGTTTGTTTAATGTGTGTGTGAAGTAGTATTCATTAAAAAATCCTTTTGCAGGCAAAAGGATTTTTTAGTGTGAATAGTTAAATGTTATTTTAAGTGTTTAAGGTTTAAACCGTAAAGAACGATGAAAATGATAGGAAGAGCAACGCCCATAATACTGAATCCAGGGTATACAAAACCCATGATCATTGAAACTACGCTTGCACCAGCATATAAAAAGAAACCCATTTTTTTAAGTTTCCACATTTGAATAACACCATAAAGTGCAGCTAAAGTGGTTACGAATCCTACTATTACATAAGCCCAGATAACACCTGCGCTTGGCCCTGTATACGTAGTAGTCGCTCCTGCATTGGTTGCCATAGCATCCAAGGTAGAAGATGCTGCGCTAGCCATACCTACCAGGGCAATTGCTCCAATATAAGCGAAAATGCTTAAACCGGCCGCGATAAAGGAAAGAATGCATAATACGGTTAAAAATGTTGGCCTTGCTGCTGCCGTAACATTTTCGGCAGTTGTGCTTGTTGTTGTGTTTTGTTCCATTTTGTTTAGTTTTTAGATTAATAACTGTGAAATTACCGTTTTTTGTTAAAAAAGCTTAATTATTTGATCAAAGTTTTAAACAACCGGTTAATAATATCACCATTTTCTCCACGCTTCAAACGCCTCCGAACCCTTGCTGCTGTTACTCTTAAGCTTAAGCTGGGGGGCGAAAAAATAAGTGTTGCCCTTTTTATCCTTTTGCAATACAAATTCCTTTAAATGTTCGTTGGTGTTAACTGTTAAAACTATTTCATCTTCACTCAAAAAGTAATGCAGCCAGTGATTAAAATTGTTTTTAAGCATTACCCCGTTTACTGCCATAATTTCATCGCCCGCAAATAATCCTGCTTTCCAGGCGGGTGAATAAGGGGCCACCAGGGCAACTTTTGCGAAATGACCGCTGTCTATCGTCTTAAATCCAAAAAAATGCTCGCTGGTATGCGGGTTCTTTTCCTTCACAAACTCAATATCCAGGTACTCAAAGCACTCTTTTAACGGTGATTCAAAATCACTGGCCGCATTTACATAGGTGTCAAAAAAAGTCGTGAAATCCTGGCCGCTGACTTCATTCACCAATTTTACAATATCTTTTTCAGAGTACCCTTTGTTTTGTTTTCCAAAACGCTCATATAATAAAACGCACACATCTCTCAGAAATTTCTTGTTGCCTGTTGCCTGCATAATTTTTACATCCAGCATAAAGGCAATTAAATTTCCCTCATCGTAAATGTTGGTTTTACGATAGGGCGCGCCCGGCACATAACCATCGAGCCAGGTTTCCCAACTACTATCTGCCACTCCCAGATTATAGCGCCCGAAATTATGAAAATGTTTAGCCAGGCGCTCTTCCAGGGTTTTAAAATATTGCTCAGTATTAAAAACACTGCTTCCAAACAATAATTTATCGCCATAGTAAGTGGTAAACCCTTCATAAACATAACCCGTGCGTGCGTAATTTTCTTTAGTATAATCATACGGCAACATTTCAGCGGGACGAATATATTTTATGTTCCAGGTATGAAAAAGTTCATGGCAACTCACGCCTAAAATGTCCTCGTATGTAGAGCCGGTGTTTACCGCATATCCCGGACCAATTGCAATCACTGTGTTTTTTTGATGCTCTACTCCATGATAAAATTTATGAGGTAATACCTGAAATAAAAAATGATAATCATCCACCGGACACCCACCCCAGAATTCTATTTGTTTTCTGGTGAAAGCCGAAAAATCTGTTTTAATTTTTGTGAAATCGGGTTTACACTCTCCAACAAAATGCAAATGAAA
>JACDDR010000115.1:0-7163 GCA_013816895.1 Bacteroidota bacterium | reverse complement strand
ACTTTTAATATCGGCACTTGCAACAAAGGGAGAATCTACCAGCTCTTCAAAATTTTGGGCAATCAGTGTTCGTTTATCAATTACCATGGAGGTAGCTATCTTATACGTTTCAGGAACCTGCAGCTCAATCTGGTGCTGCCCGGTAGTTTTACCCTGCACAGCCATGCAGCAGTGCACAGGGTTAACATACAATTGCTTCGCGTCTGCATAACACGCGCCCGCGTTAAGTTCTGCGGCATAGTAACTATAGGTAACTTTTAAAGAAGTACATCCTTTGCTGTTTACCACCCATAAATCTTTATTCAATTTACTGAAGTGAACGGCTTCATTTCTCTCATTAAAAATATCGACACGCTTTATGTTTTTTGCGAAATTTCCAAGCTCGTACCGCCCCGGGCGCCATGAGGGCAGCTGAAGCTCGAGCGTATCCGAATTTACATTATCAATCAAAAGGTCAATGTAGATGTAATGCGAAGCGGGGTTTTTCTGGTGCATTAAATATTTAATCATGTACAATATTTTAAGTGATAAATGTATATATTTGAATTGTTGTGAAGCCTTTTTGTTGCTTAATACTTATACTCAATTTATTAAAAGCGAATGCTCATGTACCGGATTCGCTGCGGGAAATTTCACTGAAATTAAAGTCGGACACGGATCGCGTCAACTTTTTCTACAATCATGGTTTTCACAACCGCGCCATCAATCCGCAATTAAGTTTTAACTGCGCTAAACTTGCTGAAGAGTATGCACAGCAAACCAGGCTTCCTTATTATATCGCCAAAGCCAACAACCTTCTCGGAATTTTGTATTACCGTAAATACGACCTCGCTAAAGCTTTATCCTATCATAAAAAAGCACTTAGTCTCCGCGCACTTCTGGATGACAAAAAAGGAATCGCCCTGAGCGAAGTGAATTTAGGAAATATTTATACCGATCTTAAACATTACGAACTTGCGGAACAAGCCTATTTAAAAGCCCTTCAGACTAACAACGATTTAAATGATCAACAGCAGGCCGGTAATTGTTTACTCAATCTTGGCGTTCTTAACACCGAACTTAAAAACTACAATGCAGCGCGCAATTATTTTGAACAGGCCATTCGTAATGCTGCAAAGCGTTATGATTATGAGCTTCAGGCCATGGGCCTTAATAACCTGGCGGAGGTAAATCTAGCAACAGGCGCAGCGGATGAAGCCATTGCCAATTGTATGAATTCTTTAAAGATGAAGGAATTGATGGATAACGAAATGGAAATGGCGGATAGTTACCTTACCATGGCGAACGCGCTTTTCGTAAAAAAAGAAGTGAAGGAGGCCCTTGCTTGCTTAAGCATTGCAGATAGTATCATTGTCCGATTCGATTATACCGCCGCACACTTAATTTCATTAAAACTAAAGGCGGATTATTATCAAAAGGCCGGAAATTTTGAGATAGCGTTTGTCAATCTGAAAGAATACAACCAGCTTAAAGACAGCCTCGCCAACATAGAGCAGAACTTAAAGCTTAACACTAGTTTTGCAGAAGATTTTGCCAACAATAAAACGGTTAACGAGCGGGCTTTTTCTTTTCCTTACATTTACCTTAATATCTTAATCGTTGCCCTAATTTTAGTAGTTCTATTTATATTTAAACCTTACCAATGAGCAAGAAAGATAAAAACAGGATAAATATTGTTTACAGTACCAATCCTGATTTTAAATTTGATGCCGTTAATCAGGAAGAAGCGGAAACCCCTGATAAGCAGCAACAGCAATTAAAAGTGTATCTCGACCGGCTTGGGGGCGGTAAACTACTTAGTCGCGTTACGGGCTTTGTTGGTAAAACGGGCGACATTGAAGCCCTTGGTAAATTACTGAAACAAAAGTGCGGCGTGGGCGGCACGGTTAAGGAACGCGAAATATTAATCCAGGGCGATCACCGCGAAAAAATTATTGCTTTGCTTGCTAAAGAAGGATATAAAGCCAAGAAGGCAGGAGGGTAATAAAAAATATTATCAATAAACCAGCGGCAAACTCTAATAGGGCTTTGAACCCCTGGCCGAGTTTTTCCTGAAAAATAAAAAAACCGGCCATTGCAGCGGCAGTTTCAACGCCAAATAAAATTAGTTTTTTATTACAACCCTAACAGAGTTCAAATTGTTCGATAACCGTGACAGGGTTTGAAACCTGTCGCGGGTTATACTTTCTTGCTACTCAACTACTAACTTTTTAGTGGCGGACTTTGTTCCCTGAACTATCCTTACAAAATAAACACTCTTCGAGCCAACCAGAGTTATTACCTTATCATAAGAGCCATTGACTGTTTTTAAGTTTTCTGGTAAACATTATTTCAATTTATTCCGCAGACCCGTCCTGTAGCCATAAGCCAGTCCACCGCCTTTTGTTCATTTGTAAAAACCTTGAATTGAAAATGTGGCTTATTAAATTTTCCAAAAAAATTAGCAATTAGTCTGGCGGGTAAATTATTAATTATTACGGCATTTGCTTTTAATAAAGGAGCTTCGTTTTTATCGGCAGTTACTTTTCTTCCTTCCGGTGTAATTGAAAAATAAACCCTCGCATCCGAAAGCAGCACATAAGGTTTGTTGCCTGCAAATCGCGTGGCGGTGGTTATCATTTCCCTGCACTCTGCCACGTCAAATACCGCGCCCTCTTTGATTGTAAGAATTACCATGTGTCCATTGTAACTCATAGTGCCATATGGAAATTCAACATGTTGCATTGTACTTAAAAATAGCAAACGTATTGGTGATAAACAAATCTGGTTCGGCTTTGCTTTCCAGATTGGCGATTGTCTCAAAAAAATCAGACAGTGCTTTAACAAAATAGAACAGAAACATACCAACAATAAATACATAATACAATTATCATTTAATAAAATTATGATGTTGAGAAGCTTGGAAAAGAAAATGCAGATTACAGAGCCCGGATTTAAAAAACAGTTCTGCATTTTTAAAAGATTATCTGCCTGCGTTACCAATATAATATATATTTAATTTTTTGGTTTTTCGTTATTTGTTTAGACAAAACCTCCGGAGAACAGTTGCTCCTGGGCCCTTTGCCATTTTTTTCATAATACTACATTTCATAGCAAGAGTTTGCTACTCTCCTCCTGTATCTTTGTGCATAAGTTTGGCTGAGTGGTGGAAATAAAAAAAGAAATGTGAGTTGGATAAGCCTTAACTTTAATTTACCAGGCTCAGGCAACAGGGAGGATTTACTCCAATCTGCTTTGCCTGGGTGAAGGTAAAAAAACCGGAAAATTGGGTAATAAAAATGAAGAAAAGGTTCCGGGTAAGTTAATGTGTAATCAATAAAAACTAAATAAAATGGCTAAGAAAAACGGAGAAGATGTAATGGATGCAGTTGACTCCAAAAAAACGGTTAATTCCGAAAAATTAAAAGCGCTCCAATTAACCTTAGATAAGCTTGAAAAAACTTATGGCAAAGGTACCATTATGAAATTGGGCGATAGCAAAGTAGAGCAGATCGAAGCAATTTCAACAGGTTCACTTGGCTTAGACATTGCTCTGGGCATTGGCGGGTTACCAAAAGGCCGTGTTGTAGAGATTTACGGACCTGAATCCTCCGGTAAAACCACACTTGCAATACATGCCATTGCAAATGTGCAAAAAAGTGGTGGCATTGCGGCTTTCATTGATGCGGAGCATGCCTTCGACCGTTTTTATGCCGAGAAGTTAGGCGTGGATACTCAGAGTTTATTGATATCTCAGCCCGATAATGGCGAGCAGGCTTTGGAAATTGCAGATAATTTAATCCGCAGTGGCGCTATTGATTTAGTGGTAATAGATTCAGTTGCCGCATTAACGCCTAAAGCTGAAATCGAAGGTGAAATGGGCGACAGTCGTATGGGTCTTCAGGCGCGTTTAATGAGTCAGGCTTTACGTAAATTAACCGGCACCATTAATAAAACAGGTTGTTGTTGTATTTTCATTAATCAGTTGCGCGAAAAAATAGGCATCATGTTCGGAAATCCCGAAACTACTACCGGAGGTAATGCTCTTAAGTTTTACGCCTCTGTTCGTTTAGATATCAGGAGAATAAGCCAGATCAAAGATGGCGAAACGGTAAGCGGAAACCGCGCCCGTGTAAAGGTGACCAAAAACAAGCTGGCGCCTCCATTCAGGCAGGCCGAGTTTGATATTATCTTTGGAGAAGGCATCAGTAAAGTTGGTGAGATCATCGATATTGGTGTTGAAAAAGGTATTATTAAAAAAGCAGGCTCATGGTTTAGTTACGATGAAACCAAATTAGGCCAGGGTCGCGATTCAGTGAAAGCATTGTTTGCCGAAAACCCTGATCTTGCCGAAGAAATTGAGAATAAAATTAAGGAAATGCTTGCTGCCGAAGCTGCTTCATAAATGGCTGCTGCTTGCAAAAAATGCTGACACGCACCGGTGGGTAAGGCTTTTGGCCAAGGCCCGCCGAGTGCCTCAGTCCAATTCAGTCTTATTAAAAAAGCATGCATCACTATGCCAATGTAATGCAGCGCTGTTTAACAGACTTTAAAAATGGTTATTTGTTTGGATTAAAAACAAAAAAGCTGCCCAAAATTCAGGGCGGTTTTTTTGTTTTTTGATAAGGATTGGCTCTTCTGCACGAAGTTCGTTTTCCTATGATCAGCAATAAGTTACAAGCCTATTTCCATATAAATGAGTAGGAAACCTCTTGGACTGAGCCGGGCCTCACTCTCAATTATTTTAAAGTCTTGTTTTCCGCTTCCATAAAGACTAAATTTAAGTTCACACACTAATACAGGCGGGTCATGAAAATAAATTTTTACCGGACACTAGTTATTCTTCTTTGTTTTTCAACTTCTAACTTTTTCGGCCAGACTCCAAGCTGTCCAAGTCCCTTTGTTTATACCGACGGGGGGGCCTTTATTCAGGCTTACAACCCAGCCTTACCTTTTTCAGCAACGAATCCTGCAAATACAACCATTCCAGTATTTGGCAGTGGATTAACCCTAATGCCCAATATCAATGGTGGCAGCCCTTCTCCAACATTTTATACAACCAGTGGTGGAACTTATTGGTGGTGGAACGGTAGTGCCTGGATTAACACTAACCACTCTACCGGTAACGGGGCTGCAGTAAACCTTGGTGGATGTGGCACTAAAATTTATAATCTTGTTGGCGGAACCGGCCAAATCTACGTTTACAATGGCACAGGTCCCGGTACTCTTTTAACAACTATAACATCTTTTAATGGTGGCGGCCCTTACGATATTGTTACCGATTGTAATTGCAATTTTTATCTTTTAAACGGTAGCTCTTCGCCTCAAACATTAACCATGTATAATTCAGCCGGCGCGCAGGTTTGTTCGTATAACCTTGTGAACTATCCTAACACCAGCGCGGGTGGCGGTTTCGCTATTATAGGCAACACCATCTATGTTCAGAATAACCTTGCCAGCGGGTTTTATATCGGAACACTTGCCGGTGCAAACGTTACATTTACCAACGTGGCCGGTAATACCGGCGCCGGTGATTTTGCTTCCTGCCCTACTTGTCCAAGTTTACCAGCTACTGCGTTTACGCCTGCAGGAAGTACTATTGGTTGCGGTTCCACAACTGCAAATGTTGTAGCCTCAACTACGGTAAGCCCTGTTTCCTATACCTGGAGCGGGCCGGGAGTGGTAGGTGGTGTTAATTCAGCGACTGCAACAGTTAATGTGGGTGGTGTTTATACCTGTACATTATCCTCGCCTGGCTGCCCTCCCACACAAACTATTGTTAGCACCACTGTAACCGCTACTCCTCCTATGACGGTATCGGTTGTTTATTCCAACTCGCTATCATGTACCCAAAATTCCGCTATACTAACCGCCTCTCCTGGTCCCTCAAATATGACCTATACGTGGACTGGGCCTGGCGTAATTGCAGGGGCAAACAGCCAGAATGCCACCGCAAATTTAGGAGGGGTTTATTCTGTTACTTTACAAAATTCTGTTAGTGGTTGCAAAACGGTTACCACTATCACGCTGCCAGCAGGTGGCTCCGCGCCTATACTTACCATTACACCTTCCAGTTCTAATATGTGCCCCGGCAGTTCTGTGAATCTGAGCGCAGCAGGAGCTACCAGTTACGCCTGGTCGCCGGCTACCGGGTTAAATACTACAACGGGTCCTAATGTAGTTTCTACAACAAGTGTAACAACGGTGTACACAATTGTGGGAACCGTTGGCAGTTGTACTTCTCAGGCTACCGCCACGGTGGTAGTCAACCCTAAACCCTCCGCTACGCTTACATTTACTAATCCTACGTGTGGTTTAAACAATGGTATCATTGTTATTGCTAATACCTCGGGGGCTGGTCAAACGGTTTTAAGTTACGGCAGCAGTGCGGGTTCGGTATCGGGCCAAACTGTATCGGGCTTAGGGGCAGGCTCACCTATAATCACACTTACCAATAACTTTGGCTGTACCTTTACTATTTCTGCAACCCTGGTAAATCAGCCGGGGCCAACAGCTATTGCCACTACTACGGTAGGAGCAACCTGTAACAGCAACAACGGAAGTTTAACCTTTGGTGCGCCAACAGGTGGCACGGGTCCGTATTCCTTTTCGTTTAATAACGGTCCTTTCACTGCTACTTCACCGGTAAATAATTTAGTTGGAGGAACTTATACTGTTACGGTAAAAGATTTTAACGGATGTACTTTTTCTACAAGCGTGGTAGTTCCTACAACGCCATCTATTTCTGCGGTGGGTGTATCCACTACTGCGGCTACCTGTAACCAGGCCAATGGCTCTATGACTGTAACTTCTGTTACGGGCGGACAAGCCGCTTACACGTATGCCTTTAATGGCGGGGGTTTTATAGCCACCAACAATATCGGCGGATTAACAGCGGGCGGCCAGGTAATTGTGGTAAAAGATGTGAACGGGTGTACATTTACTGTTAACCCGGTTGTTCCTAATTTAGGCGGCCCAAGTGCCGCAACAGTAACTGTTACTAATGCCGCCTGCGGATTAAACAATGGAAGCGCAACAGTAACAGCTATCACTGGCGGTGCCCCTACCTATTCTTATTCCTTTAATGGGGGAGCCTTCACCACGCTTTCTTCTGTTGTGGGTATGGCTGCGGGACCAAAAAGTGTAATAATAAAAGATGCGAACGGTTGTACCTTAACCATAAG
>JACDDR010000114.1:556-12632 GCA_013816895.1 Bacteroidota bacterium | reverse complement strand
ATAATGGTGTTGTCATCGCCCGAGATACCCACACATTGCTCATTCTCTGCAGTGTTAATGGTTGGAGGCATTTTCTTTGCCTTTGACCACTCACCACCTTTTACTTTGGAAAAATAAATGTCGGAAGTGTAATACCCGTTATAATCTACCACCTTTCCTGTATTTTCATCCCTGCGCGAGGTAAAATAAAGAGTTCCCTGATCATGTGTTACAAAGGGATAATAGTCAGCGAATTTGGTATTGATGTCTTTACCTAAATTTTCAAATGTTACGTTAACGGGTTGTTTCATCAATGCTTTCGCGTTTTCGCAGGTTTCCAGATAATGGTCAGCCAGAGCGGCTTCTTTCGAAGATGCTTTTTCGCGGTATTTATTATAATATGAAATTGCCTCCTTGAATTTGTAATCATAATGGTAAGCCTGGGCCAGTTCAAGAAGCAACGTATTTTTGTATTTACCCTGCTTTAAACAATACTCCAGGTAAGGTATAGCCTTTGCTTTATTATCGTGTATATTCAGGTAACAGGTTCCTATTCGCTGCTTGATTTCAACATCAGAAGATTCTGTTTTTTCAATCTTTAAATATTCATTAAGAGCCTGCATGTGGTAGCCGGCAAGGAAAAGCGCATCAGCCTTTAACCGGTCGCCCTGTGAAAAAACGTTCGTTACAAAAAATAAAAATGAGGAAAAATAAAATAGTCCTTTCATATCCAATACTAATATAGCAAACCGGAAATGAATTAAGAAAAGTTTAACAGACTGGAGTTTCAACTACCGCAACAAAAGTACATGACCTTTCATTTCGTGTGTTTCATGTATGTTATCGGTAACGGTAGCCCGCCAGAAATAAACATTGGATGGATCAAAGGTGTCATCGCCCGCTTTTCCATCCCATCCTTTATAGGGATCAGAGGTGTGGAAGATTCTTTTCCCCCAGCGGTTGTAGACTTCAAACTGGTAGCCAGCTTCTATCCACGCCGTTCCTTTGGGTATAAGGATATCATTAAGATTATCAGTATTGGGCGTAAAACAATCCGGCATCCAGAAATTGAAGCCCTCTAATACACATATTTGTTTTTCAAGTGAATCATAACAATTATTCTGGTTACGGGCAACAAGTTTAAAAACAACACAGCCTGTATCGCTGAAACTGTGGATGATATTTTCCGATGCTGAAAAAAACACATTGTTCACACTCCAGGCATATTGATTTCCGTTTGCTGTAATATTTTTTATTAAAACGTTTTCGCTGTTGTTAAGTGTAATAACCTCCGGTTCGGTTATAAATGCCGCGGTTGGCGATTTCATAACATGAATGGCGTTGCTGTAGGTGTAAGCCATTTTACAGGAATTGGAATCCGTTACCGTTATTTTGACGTTATAGTCTCCCGCCTTTTCATAGCAATACGAAGTGGTGTTTCCGACCTGTTCAAAAGGTTTATCACCGTAATTCCAGATGGCGTTGGTTGATTTTGGCGTGGTATTTATAAACTGGGTGCATAACGGTTCGCAGCCGTTTTTTGAAAGAACGGTATAAGTAGGCGCTGTAACCGGGAATAAGTTGATGGTCACAACCCGCACCGCAGTCGGAGAACCGCAGCCGTCGTTCACATACAAGGTATAGCTGGGCACTTCCACATTTTGCACATAAATGAAAGAAGTAGAACTGTTACCAGGCAACCAGTTATAAGTATAATTTCCATCGCCACCGGTAATGGTAGGTGTTATCTGGGCGGTTGTACCGGGACAAATGCCAGTTGCAGAGGCATTGATATTGATAGCCAGCGGAGGAGCCACGGTGATAGTAAAAACATACGGAGCCAGCGTACAATTATTGGAATCGTACACATTTAAACTATAAGAAGTAGTGGCAGGCGGAGAAGTGCTGATGAGCTGCCCTGAAATATTCCCTGGATTCCATACATAATTATAGGAGCCCGGAGCCCCGCCAGAGGCTGTAGCCTGCATATTAATATTTGTTCCATAGCAGATGGCTGTTGGCGCAGAAGCTGAATAGCTGAAGACAGCAGGAGAGGGAAAATTAATAGTTGTTGTAGCCGGGCACCCAATTGCATCTGTTACTTTTATAATGTGATAACCCGCGCACATGCCCGAAATCATGTTGCTGCTTGTGGTAGGTGATCCTGAAGCGCTGTAGGTAACCGGAGCCGCGGCATTCTGAACCGAAAGCACAATCACACCGGTACACTGGCTATAACACAACACAGGGGTGAAACTTGAAACTGATACACTAACGGTACTCAGGTTGGCCACAACATACACGATAGTATCAAGGCAACTATTGGCGTCTTTAATAATTGTGGTATAACTTCCGCTTGAAAGATTTGTGAGGATATTGCTGGAATGCGGCCCCACCGGAATTGTAGTGTAGCTGTAAGGGAAATTACCGCCCGAAATGCTGAGCGTAGCCGTTCCATCAAGCGCACTGCAATTTTCAGGTTTTGTAGTAACGCTTGCATTAATATTTACAGCAGGCACAACGGCCACAACGCTTTTTGTAACGCAGGCACTGGCATCTTTAACTGTAAGCGTATAATTACCGGCCACAATGTTGTTAACGTTATTGGTAAATGAAATTACCGGCTGCCAGGTATAAGAATAAGAAGGCGGGGCATTGGAGACAGTGGCCGAAGCCGCGCCGTTTCCACTTCCCGGACACAGAGGTGGCGTATAAGAAAACGTTATAACGGGCTGACTCACCTGGCTCAACTGAACAGTATTGCTTATTAAACAGCCCTTACTGTCCTTTGTTAAAATGGTATACGTACCAACAGTAAGCGCACTGGCAGTTGATGCAGCCACCGCGATTCCGTTTACAGTGTAAGTAAAAGGTGAGGTTCCCCCCGTAGTGGTAATTGCTGAGTTAATACTCGCTCCAAAACAGGGTATCAGAGTTTTTGAAAGTACACTTGTGATTAAGGGAGGCTCTGTTATCATAACAGTATTAGTAACCACACAGCCTTTACTGTCCTTTACCGTAGCTGAATATATTCCCGCCGTGAGATTTACAGCCGTTTGAGAGGTTTGTGTGGGAGGCCCTGTAGGCGCCCAGGTGTAAGTAAAAGGGGCGACAAAAGGTCCGTTTATGGAAGCCAATGCCGATCCATCGTTTCCTCCGAAACAGGAAACCATGGAAGGGGTAAACAGAAGATTGGCCGATGAAAACGGAATGATTACCTGCAGGGTTGTCATGAGGGTACAGTTATTGGCTGCCGTTATAAAAACATTAAAGTTACCCACCGAAACGCCTGTGGTGGTGCCTGTAAATAAACCTCCGCCTATGGGAGTAGCAATGTTTCCGGTAGTTACCGTGGCATTATTAACCTGGTTAACTAACGTACATGTGTAAGGAGCCTGCGCGCCACTTACGGTATATACCACGGTGCTTTGCCCGGTTAAACAGTCATAAAACGTGGATGGAAAAGCAAAGATAGAGCATTGAGCTGCTGCTTGCTGAAAGCAACAAAAAAACATTAAACTCAATAAAATATTTCTAATGTGTCGCACTACCTTTTTCTATTATAAAGATACGACTAAATAGTAAAAAAAATCTGCTTATTAATAACTGGCAGCCTTTGCCCGATAAGTGGTTGAGCACATTCACCCGCCCGTTAGATAGACCAGGTAAAACTAAACACACTTGAATTGCCCGGAAAGGCCATTTTAGTGAAGGAATAGGCGAAGGCGAATTTTTTGACACGGAACCCGAAACCAAGACTTAAACCATTAGCTCCGCGTCTTTCAGGAAGAATCATTTCGCGCTGGCGACGGTGATTATACGCAATCCGGATATTAAAATTTTTAGTGACTACAATTTCGGTGCCTATGGTAATATGTCTTAAAAAATTATCTGCTCCGTTGCCAAATTTATGACTGAATTTTTGCCATTTTGAAGAATCTTTTTTGGATTCAGAAGAACTAAAGGGATTAGATTTTCCCGTGGTGTCAACCGGACTGATGTATTTTAAATTCCATTTTAAAAGCTGGTCGTACACCATCGTTAGCCGGAAAGGAGCCTTTGGAACTTTGTAACTGAAGCCTAACTGCACTGTTTGAGGAAGTGGCTCATTTTTACTCAACATGTTGGAATAACCTTTCCATATATATCCCACATTTTTTGCCTGGAGGCTTATCACGAGATTATTTTTATGATAGGTAAATCCAAAATCAAGGGCATTACCGTAAGATTTATAAATATCGTATTGTGATATGATGGTTTTTAAAGCTATTCCTATCTGGAAGGAAGAATCCTCAAAGGGTTTCGCGTAATTAAGATTGATGCAATAGTCGTTGGCCTTAAAATTAGTAGTTGCCTGTCCGAATTCATCGTAACCAGTAAATTTTCCATAATTAAAAAACTGGAGCCCACCTCCTACTGTTCCCCACTTTTGCAAATGATGAGCATAGGCGAGATATCCAAAATTAAGATCGCCAACATAATTGCAATAATTAAAAGCAACCTGCTTTGACATGGAAGAATTTAAAGCAGAAGGACTGCTGAACATGAGGTTGATGTCATCACCCCACAAACCCATGCTGTTTCCGCCAAGAGCCGCTGCGCGAGCGGTCATTGGAATGTCCAGAAACCGGTAACTTTTGGTGCCGCCAACCTGTGCAAAGGACGAGTGCACAAGAATTAATAAAAAAAATATTAAGGGCGATTTTTTCACTATTCTGATAACGGTAAAATTAGCGGTTTATTGCGAGCGGTTGAAATATTTATAGACTCATCATATCCTTAAGCTTCACTGCTTGTCTGCGGGATATCTCAATTTCCTTGCCATCCTTTAATCTCACATTTAAACCGCTGTTAAACCATTGTTCAACGCTTGCTATATAATTAAGATTAATGATGTGTTTCCTGCTTGCCCTGAAAAATTCCTTTTCATTTAAACGTGTCTCGAGGCTATTCAGGCTCCTTAAAATAAGAGGCTTGAATGTATCAAAATAAACGCGTACATAATTTCCCTCCGATTCAAACAATCTTACGTCTTCGAGCTTTACAAACCAGCATTTTTCGCCGTCTTTTATAAACACCATGTCTTTTTTCGACAGGGGAGTATTGTTCTCACTTTTCAGAGAAGTATCTTTCACCGAAAGCTTCTTAATTGTTTCGGCAAGACGCTGTGGTTGTACCGGCTTCAATAAATAATCGAAAGCATTCAGCTCAAAAGCTTTAATAGCATGTTCGTCGTGAGCCGTGATAAACACAACGTCTATTGCTCCTGAAATCTCTTCCGCTAGCTGCAAACCAGTCTTCCCAGGCATCTGGATGTCACAAAAAATCACGTCAGGTTTAAGTTCGTTGATTTTTTCGAAGGCCTGAATAGCATCGGAACACTCGGCAACAATTTCAACTTCTTTATATCCTGATAGTAAATTTTTTAATTCCTGCCTTGCAAGGCGCTCATCATCAATAATTATAGCTTTCATTTAAGTTTGTTTTTTTTTAAATAGCAGGCGATATGCGCTTTATAAAATTCCGAAATTTTTATTTCAAAGGTATGTTTATATCAACAACTACCAAATTATTGACTTCGCTGATAAAGATTTTTCCGGCCGTGCCATACAGTAATTCAAGCCGCTGAATTGAATTAACAAAGCCCACGCCGGTTAAAGGTTTCTCAGAGCTTATTTTTCCGGTGTTGGAGACTTTAATTTTCAAAACATCAGCAAGAGAAAAAGCTTCAATCGTTATCATACCATTTCCCGGTAATTTTGAAATTCCATGTTTTACAGCGTTCTCTACCTGCGCCTGGATAATAAACGGAGGAATCATCATTCCCTGAACATTCTCATCGATCTTAAAATTGTAACTCAATCTTTCCTCATAACGGATCTGCTCCAGATCCAAATACTCTTTAACCAGTTTAATTTCTTCGCGAAGAGGAATAAGCTTGTTTTTATTCATTAACAGCGTGGTGCGCAAAATATTGGAAAGCTTGGTTACCGCAACTTTCGCCTTTGCGGGATCCTCATCGATCAGAGCACGAATACTGTTCATGCTGTTAAACATAAAATGCGGATTCAATTGCGCCTTTAAATTGTTTAATTCCGATTCACGGCTGGCCACATATAACCTCAGAGTATTTATTTCACTTCGCCTGTAGTTCTGAAAATACTTTGAACCAAAATAAATAATATTCCATAAACAAAACGGAACCGAGTAGTTGATAATGAGTTCGGAGATTCTCACAAAGCTTAGCTTAACATTTACAAATCCGAACCAGATAGAGAGAAGGGTAATGCATAAGAAAAACACAAAAGCCTTGATAACACTGAATACAACGATCAATAAAAGCTGGGAAGGAATTTTGAATTTTAAAAAATCAGACCTTAGTATCAGGTTCCGGTAAACATGCGTTATGCCAATTCCCAAGGGCATGGACAAAAATATAACCAGATAATACTTATAGTCGTATTGATACTTTAATCCGAAAAAAATAAGGTTAATGAAAAAATAAAACGACCATCCGAAAACCTGGCAGTACCAATATATTTTTGATTGTTTACTCACCCGGAAGATTATTTATAAAATAACCACTTCCCTATTTCGCGCCAACTTGTTTTCTTACCATACATTAAAATACCAGTGCGGTATATTTTCGCCGCGAGCCAGGTGGTTAAAATAAACGATACGTATAAGATAGCCAGTGACGTTAAAATTTGCCACATGGGCGGATCCTGCGGCATGCGCGCCATCATCACGATAGGGGAAGTAAAGGGGATAAACGAACCAATGACCACCGCGTTTGACTCCGGACTTATCATCATTTTTATTGCGAGAAAATAACCGATCATTAGCGGAAGTATGACGGGAAACATAAATTGCTGTGAGTCTGATTCCGAATCCACGGCACTGCCAATAGCGGCCAATAAGGAACTATAAAACAGATACCCTCCAATAAAGAACAAAACAAAAAAGATGCTCACCTTCACGAAATTTATTTTTTGAAGCTGGTTAATGGTATCGAACATTTTCTGATTGTTTTTAAATTCAGATGTACTGTGTAAAGCGGCACCCGCATTAGTTCCCAGTTTATTGACAACAGCATTCTGGTCATCAAATTTTTCCTTCAGGTTATTGATGTCTTTTAAAAATATTCCGGATAAAACAACGCTTAAAGTAGTGGTAATAATGGCAGTAGTTGCAAACTGAATAATACCCACAATGGCTATTCCTAAAATTTTTCCGATCATCAGTTCGAAAGGCCTTACAGAAGAAACAATCACTTCAACAATACGATTTGTTTTTTCTTCCATAACACTTCTAAACACCATCATACCATACATCAGAATGAAAAGCATCATAATTAAACCCATAGCAAAAGAAAACAACTGCACTCCTTCGGCATGATTAACTGTACCGTTCTCATCCACTTTATCCATCCTCACCGAAAACCCCTGGCGTGCGTTTGTAATGATTGCCGGATCAATATTATTTGCTTTTAATTTATACTCATAAAAAATATTTTCCAGTTCCTGACGGATATAGGTCTGGAAAGCCAGCCCGGGGTGCTTCTTGTAAAGAATTCTTGCCATTGGAATAATATTCCCATCTGAGCCTTTTTCAATAAGCATGATGGAGGTATAGTCGGATGCCGGAAATTCTTCCTGTGCTTTAACAATATCTTCATTTGAAAAAGTAAGAGAGATAAAATCATTTCCCTTCAACGTGTTCTGAAAAAGCCCTGTTTTATCGATCACCAGGAGCCGCTGTTCAATTTTCTCGGGCATCGATGTCCAGAATATTAAACACATTGCGCCTATAAAAATTAAAGGCGTTAAAAACGTCATGATAATAAACGTTTTATTGGTAAGCTTCGACTTTATTTCCCGACCTATGATGAGTCCTATTTTAGACATGATAATTCGTTTTATTCTGTGTAATTACTTTTAGTTCCTAACGCTTCATTTCCTTCGCTCACTTTGCTGATAAAGATATCGTTCATGCTTGGCACTATTTCAGCAAATGAAATGATCTCGCAGGAGGGCAGAACGGCCTGCAGCATCTGACTTGAGGTCACACCGTTCAGCAATTTAACTGTAACCGAATGAACGTCATCGTCGGAATGTTTGTTCAAGATTTCTGCACCCGTCCATAAGGCATTGGTAAATCCTAAAATATTTCCTTTGAACATTACTTTATAAGTATTTGTTCTGAAAGTTTTGCGAATTTCTTTAACAGGACCATCGAGTATTTTCTGAGACTTATTGAGAAGAGCGATGTTATCACACAATTCTTCAACGCTTCCCATGTTATGGGTAGAAAAAATAATTGTTGCTCCTTTTTTCCGGAGCTCAAGGATTTCATTCTTTATCAATTGCGCGTTAATAGGATCAAAACCGCTGAAAGGCTCATCCAGGATCAACAATTCCGGCTCATGTAGAATGGTAACAATGAACTGAACTTTTTGCTGCATTCCTTTGCTGAGCTCGTCTACACGTTTTTTCCACCAACCCTGCATTTCAAATTTTTCGAACCAGTACGCGAGTCTTTTTTTCGCCTCCGCTTTTTTCAGTCCTTTTAATTGAGCGAGGTAAAGCGCTTGTTCGCCCACCGGCATTTTTTTATACAAGCCGCGTTCTTCTGGCAAGTAGCCTATATGCTCGATGTGCTTTGGATTCAGCTTTTCGCCTTTGAATAAAATTTCACCTTTATCCGGACCTGTGATCTGATTGATGATCCGGATCAAAGAAGTTTTTCCGGCCCCATTCGGACCCAGCAGACCAAATACCGCTTGGTCATTAACCGTTAGGGAAACGTCGTTAAGAGCGGTATGACTGCTGTACGTTTTTGTAACATTATTGATCTGTAATATTGGCGGCATTGGTGTGAATTATTAGGGCAAAGATTCGTATTTAAAAATACTATTAATAACTGTTTTTTGCTAAAAATGCTTAAAGCATTAATCTACATCGCTAACACCGCCGCTTACGATAAACTTCATTACTTCCGAGGCATCGGCCGCAATTGGTTTTACATTATCTTTTGGAACAATAATAAGTCTACCCGACAAGGAATAAGACAAAGGCATATACACTGCAACTTTATCGAGAACCCCCAGGTGCGAAAGATCATGGTTGGTGATAAAACCAATTTCCTCAATTTTTGTTTCAACATTCGTAACTACAAGTACAGGCTTATTGAAGCGCTTTTTGTTGCCCATGAAAGCATTGGTAAAATCTTTAATGGGAGAATAGATATGCCTTACAAAAGGCGCGTGTTCTAACTTATCTTCTATAAAATTAAAAAACTGTTTAAACACAAAGGACGAAGCAAGAATACCAAGGACGGTTACAAACCCAATAGTAACAATCAAGCCAAGAGATGTATTCACCAACGTACTGTTGCTGATTCCTACAAATGAGAACAAGCCTGCAAAAAAATCAAACAGCTTCATGAGCACCAGAAGGGTAATGATGAGCGGAATGAATAATAACAGGCCCTGTAAAAAATAACTTAAAATTTGTTTCATTTATTTAACCAGTTTCATTTCGTTAAGAAGATACCCTGCACCTGCGTATTTATCAATCACCCATAACGTAAAGCGAACATCCAGCACAATATTCCTGCAAAAAGAACCATTGTACATGATATCGCTCATGGTACCCTCCCAGTTGCGATCAAAGTTTGTACCAATAAGTTCTCCTTTGGCATTTAGCACGGGGCTGCCGCTGTTTCCTCCCGTGGTATGGTTACTTCCAGTGAATGCAATGCGGAGCTTTCCGTTTTTATCTGCGTAAGAACCGAAATCCTTTTTCTCATAAAGTTCGAGGAGACGGGGCTTCACGTAATAATCTTCAAGACCTGTTCTATTTTTTTCAACCAAACCGTCGATAGTGGTGTATGGTGAATATTCTACACCATCTCGTGGCTTATAATCCGCCATTTTCCCAAATGTTACACGAAGCGTGCCGTTCGCGTCCGGGTAAAACTTTTTATCTTTTACATTTTCACGAAGCGCCTTCATGTATTCTTTCTGCATCTCGGCAATCTGCAATTCGTAATAATTCACCTGAGGAATAACCGCTTTCTGATAATGTTTAACAATAGCCGAAGCAAGCATATACATTGGATCCCGCTCATACAATTGCGCGTTCTTCTCAAAATCATTATACATGAGTGCAGCCTTTGTATTGTCAATAAAGCTCGAATTGTTATATAAGAAATCTGTTAACGCTTTTGTATCACCGTTGTAAACGGTAATGAGTGAATCGAGATAAACGGGACGCAACGATTTTTCGATGTTCTTCACAAACACATCCAGCATAGCCATGCATAACTTTCTGTCAGTTTCTTTATTAAAGTTTTTAAATGGAATGATCGGACGAGTCTCTTTATACCTTTGATCAAATTTATTTTCCTTTCCCTCACGCTTCTTTTTTAGTTCAGCAAATACCAGCTGAAACCCAGCGGCCATCCGCATTCCATCAATTCCCATCAGGCCTTCTGTAAAATAATCATACTGTTTGCTCAAAGGGCCGTACTCCTCGTACACTTTTTTAAACTGTGAGAGCAGGTTGCTGTATTTTTCTTTTTTAGCCGGATCGGCCGACACAAGGGTGATGAACTGCTTTTCAAATTGCTGTTTCGTCTGGATAGCATTGGATTTTTTAAGTCCCGTCATCTCGCCACTCCACTTCTTATAATAATTGGCAATACCCGCATAACGGTTCGCGTACATCAGCCGGAGGGTATCGTTCTTTTTCATGTCCACATCCATAATGGCCAAACGTTTCTCGCGCAATTCCACACGAACAGGATCCTGTTGATTTTGGATCAGGTCTACCGCATAAGAGGTAAGATATTCCTGCGTACGGCCTGGGAAGCCATACACCATTGTAAAATCGCCTTTTTCAACGCCTTTTAATGAAATGGGAAAAGAATGAATTGGTTTGTAGGGAATGTTTTCCGCGCTGTAATCCGCCGGTTTGTTGTCTTTACCGGCGTAGATCCTGAACATACTGAAATCGGCATTATGACGCGGCCACATCCAGTTATCCGTTTCACCGCCAAACTTGCCAATGCTCTCAGGTGGCGTACCAACCAGGCGGACGTCACGAAACGTTTCTGTCACAAATAAATAATATTCATTGCCGTAATAAAAACCTCGAATAAAGGTATCATAGCCATATTCTTCCTTTGTTTTCTTTTCAAGCAGTCTGACATTTGATTGCACCGCCGAATCCCTTTGTATTTCTGAATAGCCGGATTTAATATTTTCAAGGATTTTAGAAGTTACATCTTCTATTCTCTTTATAAACGTTACGGTAAGATCCTTGCAATACAATTCTTCCTTGCTGCTCATTGCCCAATAACCATTTTTAAGATAATCGTTGGCAACAGAGCTTAACCCTGCAATGGAGGAATAGCCGCAATGGTGATTGGTCAGGATCAACCCTTTTTCCGAAATTACCTCAGCGGTACAGCCTCCGCCGAAAATAGCCACGCCGTCTTTCATGCTCGCTTTGTTAATGCTGTAAATTTGCTCGGCGGTAAGTTTAAATCCGTTCTTTTTCATGTCGCTGATATTAAGGGCGGCGATAAGTTGCGGCATCCACATTCCTTCATCGGCCTTTGCTGCCAGGGTAAGAACCGTTAGTAATATTATAATTTTGTTTTTCATGCGTACGTTCAATTTTCTATCTCTTAATTCTATTTGATCATTCCAGCAAACTTCATCGCATCGTAACGAATGGCGCTGTCAAGGGTAATCGTATACTCTTTACTTCGCAGTGTTGCCTTTTTCAAAAGTCCTGGCGTTTCTCTTATTTGCTTTGCAAAGGTTTGTATTTGCCTGTTCCGGTCTCTCCGGGCCATGTAACTTGCAGGCGAGGTATACAATTCATATGCATCGTTAATAAAATTATTTCCGAAGGTCGGTAAATTTCCGTCGGCATATAACAACATAATCACTTCATTTTTTTCAATTTCCTGTTTCAGGTCGAGCTGCCATACCTCTGCGATTCCATCATCGGGACGAGGAACAATTTTATTATAGTAGTACCAGAATTTACCGCCGGCAAAACAATTTTGAGGTACGCCCATATAA
>JACDDR010000114.1:0-546 GCA_013816895.1 Bacteroidota bacterium | reverse complement strand
AACCGGGCCATACCAGTAACTATCGCTTATGGTTAGTACGGGATGAGTGTTCTTGAGACTGTCGCTTTCAAATAAAACCTGCGGATACGCCAGCTTCATGTGTTGCTTTGGATTTTTCCAGAGGTTCATGCTTTTTAAAACATCGGCATCACGGAACTGAGCGGTATCAACAACAGTTACCTGATTCCATTGCAGATCGGGCAAGTTGCAATTATGAAGTTTTTCGATGTGTTTAATAATTGTATCTACTGCAATGCATTCGCCATAATAACTCCAGTGATGGCCGAACTGTGGGAACAAAGGGTAAATAGTTTTTGATTTTAAATTCTGAAAATAAGAATAAAGGTCAAGATAATTTAAACCCAGGGCTTTGCTGTTAGACGTAAATAATTGATGATTTGTTGCGGAAACAGGATGCACATATTTATCTTCCACAAATTCTTTGCAGTAGGATCCTTTTACCGGCGCAAAAACAAGTAGGAGATCAATTCCCTTTTTCTTCAACGTATCCTGAACCACTTTGTCTTTTTTAATAAGTGTTTTTAC
>JACDDR010000113.1:10301-12775 GCA_013816895.1 Bacteroidota bacterium | reverse complement strand
GGGCTTGAGTGATGCATTCGTTTCAAAATTAGATGTGGCAGGTAATTTTATGTGGGCTAAGCAATTTGGTGGCACATTAAATGATCGTTGTTATGCCATTGCCGTTGACGCGTCTAATAATGTTTACACCACGGGCGTGTTCGAAGGCACAGGGGATTTTGACCCGGGTGCCGGTACTTTTAATTTGGTATCGGCAGGAACTGAGGATATCTTTGTGCATAAAATGGGGCAAATCCCTGTAGCAATTAATGAATTTATAACGCCAACCAATATTAATGTATTTCCAAATCCCTCTACAGGTAAAATAAATTTATCATTTGATAATAAACAGGAAAGCATAAATATTAAATTGTCGAATTCCATTGGCCAATTAATTTTTCAAAAGACAAGTTTTAATTTGGACAAAATTACGCTTGATATTTCCGAACAATCGGCAGGGATATATCTTCTTGAAATAATAGGTGACAATATCTTTACCAGAACCAAGCTTATAAAAAATTAACTGTTTAGTCGCGCCTCAACCCCAGGCTAAATCATCCCTTTACTTTTACTGGCCTCATAGCCTTCGTCAATCAAAAGTCCCGGCTTTTTATAAGCACTTACCGCAAGTTCATCGCAACGGTTGTTATCCACGTTTGACGCATGGCCTTTAACCCAAAAGAAAGTGTGTTTTCGCGCATCATAAACTCTTAAAAATCGTTTCCATAAATCAGGATTCGCTTTCTTCTCAAAACCTTTTTTTTGCCAACCGAACACCCATTTAAGATTAATGGAATCCACCACGTATTTACTATCCGAAAACACTCTTACGGGAATCTCCTTATTGGTCACGCTTTCCAATCCAACGATCACAGCGAGAAGCTCCATCCGGTTGTTAGTCGTTAAACGAAAGCCTCCGCTGATTTCCTTTCTGAATTTTCCAAACTTAAGAACAAGGCCAAATCCACCCGGACCAGGATTCCCGCTCGCAGCACCATCGGTATATAATTCTATGAACTGATCCAAAATCTTAAAAACGGTAAAGATACTTTATTATTTTCAGTGCTAATCCGCTGTTGGCTTTAAACCAATGGGATTGCGGTTCATAAGCCGAATTGTTTAAATACAAATAAGTGTTTATATTCGTGAACAAATTTTTCAATTATGTCAGTATTAGTAAATAAAAATTCTAAGGTAATAGTGCAGGGCTTTACGGGTGGAGAGGGAACTTTTCACGCGACCCAAATGATGGAATACGGAACCAACGTGGTTGGAGGCGTTACCCCCGGAAAAGGCGGTACTTTGCATCTTGAAAAACCGGTGTTTAATACGGTTGCAGAAGCTGTAAACACTACTGGCGCTGATGTTTCTATCATTTTTGTTCCGGCTGCTTTTGCTGCCGATGCCATCATGGAAGCTGCTGACGCGGGAATTAAAGTGATCGTATGTATCACTGAAGGCATTCCTGTAAAGGACATGATCTACACAAAAGAATATTTAAAAGGGAAGGCTTGTCGTTTAATCGGACCAAATTGTCCGGGTATTATTACAGCGGGTGAAGCAAAGGTTGGAATTATGCCGGGCTTCGTTTTCAAAAAAGGAAAAATTGGTATCGTGAGCAAAAGCGGTACATTAACATACGAAGCTGCTGATCAGATTGTGAAAGCAGGAATGGGAATCACTACTGCCATTGGTATTGGCGGAGATCCTATTATCGGAACTCCAACAAAAGACGCTGTTGAATTATTAATGAACGATCCGGAGACGGAAGCCATTGTTATGATCGGTGAAATTGGCGGTAACTACGAAGCGGAAGCTGCGCGCTGGATTAAGGCCAATGGAAATAAAAAGCCGGTTGTTGGATTTATTGCGGGACAAACTGCGCCGAAAGGCCGTACCATGGGTCACGCCGGAGCTATTGTTGGCGGAGATGAAGATACCGCACAGGCCAAAATGAAAATTCTTCGCGAATGCGGAATCTTTGTTTGCGAAAGTCCTGCAGAAATTGGTAAAACAATGGCAGCAGTACTTAAAGGCGAAAAGGTAACGGTTTAGTCGTCCAATCTTTAAAATATTCAGATTCATATTTTATTTTATAACCCGGGCAATCGTCCGGGTTTTTTATTTTCATCTTAGGCCTCTTGTTCAGGCAAAATAGAGTGACGATTATGGCACAAAAAATCAATAAATACGACCTTTCGGCAGCTATTGGCCGATAAACGCATCAAATTGGGCCGTGGCTTAAATTTTGCTACCTTTATTCGCTTATAATTTTAATACAATATGTTCGATTTTCTTAAAAAACTGCTTGGGACCAAAAGTGAAAAAGATATTAAAAATCTTGAATCCAAAGTTGACGAAATAAACTCCATTTTTAATTCCCTGGCTTCGGTTTCAAACGATGATTTACGCGTTCGTTCCATAGCGCTGAAAAATAAAATACAGGATTCGGTGAAGGCCGAAAATGATGAAATTCTCACCATTAAAGCCAAAAT
>JACDDR010000113.1:0-10291 GCA_013816895.1 Bacteroidota bacterium | reverse complement strand
AAATGGATGGGAATACCAAGGTAGACCTTTACAAAGAAATTGATGAAATTGATAAGGAAATTGTAAAGAAATTTGAAGTGGCCCTGGGCGAAGCGCTCCCCGAAGCATTTGCCATCTTAAAAGAAACAGCCAACCGCTTTACAAAAAGCACCGAACTCGAAGTTACCGCTAACGCGTTTGACAAACAGCTGGCTCAAAAACATAAGAACATTGAAATACGCGGCGATAAAGCCATATATAAAAATTCATGGTTAGCTGCCGGGAATGAAATTACCTGGAACATGGTGCATTATAATGTTCAGCTTATTGGCGGCATGGTGCTTCACGAAGGCAAGATCTCTGAAATGACCACCGGTGAAGGAAAGACGCTCGTTTCAACACTTCCGGTATTTCTTAACGCTCTAACGGGCCGCGGGGTGCATCTTGTAACTGTGAATAATTATCTCGCCAAACGTGACAGTGAGTGGAACGCTCCCTTATTTTATTTTCACGGTTTAAGCGTTGACTGTATTGACAAGCATGAACCCAATACCGATGAGCGACGCAATGCTTACAACTGCGATATCACTTACGGAACCAATAACGAGTTTGGTTTTGATTACCTGCGCGATAACATGGCGCGTAGCATTGACGATCTTGTTCAGCGCAAAGCCAATTACGCAATAGTGGATGAGGTGGATAGCGTTTTAATTGACGATGCGCGTACGCCTTTGATCATCAGCGGCCCTACTCCTCAGGGTGACAAACATGAGTTCATGGATTATAAGCCCCGTGTTGAGAAAATAGTTAATGCGCAAAAACAATACATACAGCTTTGCATTACAGATGCGAAACGTTTGTTTGCCGAAGGAAAAGAAAAAGAAGCAGGGATTCCGCTTTTACGCGCTTACCGTGGTTTACCAAAGCATTCAGCACTCATTAAATTCTTAAGCGAGAATGGCGTAAGAGCTTTAATGCAAAAAACAGAAAATCATTACATGCAGGACCAGAATAAGGAAATGCATAAAATTGATGTTGAATTATATTTTACAATTGAAGAAAAAAACAATCAGGTTGATTTAACCGAAAAAGGAATTGACTTTTTAACCGGTAACTCAGATGATCCTAAATTCTTCGTTATTCCTAATGTTGGCGATGAAGTGGCCGACATTGAGAAAAAGATTATTGATGTTAAAGAAAAAACAGCTGCTAAAGAAGTAGTGATGCGCGAATTCAGTATTAAAAGCGAACGCATTCACACGGTTAACCAGCTGTTAAAAGCCTATACTGTTTTCGAAAAAGATCAGGAATATGTGATCGACGAAGGCCAGGTGAAAATTGTGGATGAGCAAACCGGTCGTATTATGGAAGGTCGCCGTTACAGCGATGGCTTGCACCAGGCCATTGAGGCGAAAGAAAATGTGAAGATCGAAGCCGCTACACAAACTTACGCTACTATTACGTTACAGAATTATTTCCGAATGTATCATAAGCTGGCGGGAATGACCGGTACTGCTACTACGGAAGCACAGGAGTTCTGGGATATTTACAAACTGGATGTGGTTGAAATTCCAACCAACAGGCCAATGACGCGTAAGGATGAACAGGATTACGTTTACAAAACCAAGCGCGAAAAATACAACGCCGTTATTGAGGAAGTTGTAAAACTGGTAGCTGCCGGAAGGCCTGTGCTTATTGGTACTACAACGGTTGATATTTCGGAATTACTCAGCAGGATGCTGAAATTGCGCAACATTAAACACAATGTATTAAATGCAAAATTACACGCCAAAGAAGCAGATATTATTGCAGAGGCAGGCAAGGCAGGAACCGTTACCATTGCCACCAACATGGCGGGTCGTGGTACAGATATTAAATTAGGTGCCGGTGTTAAAGAGGCGGGTGGTTTAGCAATCATAGGAACCGAACGCCACGAAAGCAGGCGTGTTGACAGGCAGTTACGCGGACGCGCAGGCCGTCAGGGAGATCCGGGCTCTTCGCAGTTTTTTGTTTCCCTTGAAGATAACCTCATGCGTTTATTCGGAAGCGAGCGGATTGCTTCATTAATGGACAGGATGGGATTAAAAGAAGGTGAAGTGATCCAGCACAGCATGATCACCAAATCAATCGAGCGTGCGCAGAAAAAAGTGGAAGAAAATCACTTTGGCACACGTAAACGTTTGATCGAATATGATGACGTGATGAACGCGCAGCGCGAAGTAATTTACAAACGCAGAAGAAACGCGCTTTACGGCGATAAATTAAGCATTGATATTGCCAACATGATGTACGAGGTATGCTCGAGCATGGTGGAAGAATATAAGGATGCAAATGATTTTGCAGGATTTAACCTGGAGTGCATCCGCATCTTCGGAATTGTAGATCCGGTTACCGAAAAGCAGTTCACCTCGTTAAAAGAAGACGACCTCATTCAAACAGTTTACGAAGCTGTGCAAAAGCATTACAACGAAAAAATTCACCTTGTAAGCGAACAGGCTTTCCCTGTGGTGCGTGATGTGTACACCAACCCGAACAACAGTTTTGAAAATATTGTAACACCATTTACTGATGGTATCCGCACCGTGCAGGTATTGGGCAATCTTAAAAAAGCTTACGAAACAAAAGGCCGCGAACTCGTTTTAGGATTTGAAAAAGCCGTTGTGCTTGCCATGATCGATGATTCCTGGAAAGAACATTTACGCGAACTGGATGATTTAAAACAGGCCGTTCAAAATGCTTCGCTGGAGCAGAAAGATCCTTTGGTTATTTACAAACTGGAATCCTTTAATTTATTTAAAGAGATGATCATCAAAACCAACAAGGAAGTAATTTCATTTTTAATGAAGGGTGGTTTGCCAAACGAAGGTAACCAGGTGCAGCAGGCGCGTTTCACGCAGGAACAGCCCACACAAAAGAAAGAAAAACTGGTGGAGAGCCGTAATGAAAATGCTGTTGAAGAAAAGAATGCGGAGCAGCAGCAACAAAAACCAAAAATACAGCCCATACGTGTTGATCCAAAAATAGGACGTAATGATCCTTGTCCTTGCGGAAGCGGTAAAAAATACAAAGCCTGCCATGGGGCGGGGATAGCATAAATCTGATTAAAGAGAGCTGAAAAGCTCTTTTTTTATTTTACAATGAACGAAGTCTCCAAATTATTTTTTACGAAAAAAGGACTTTATTTCATCGTTCTTTTCGTTCTTCTTTTGACTCTTTTCTTTATCCATAAAAATAAACACGCCGATTGGGGAGACGACTATATTCAATACATTTATCAGGCCCATCATCTATTCGATGCTGAAAACTATAAAACACTGGTTAACCCTGATGATCACGGCCCTGTAAAGCGGGGTGTTTTATTCTCTGTTTTGCTTTCAATTAATAACAGCAGCGATGATATTATTACCTACAAGAATATTATTTGTTTAACGTATATATCTGCAGGATTACTCGCTTTTCTTTTTCTTTCGCAACATTTCCCTTCCTTACCAAGTTTGCTTGCCACCTTATTTGTTTTTTACAATTACCGGAACCTATGGCTTAAAAATGAAATAGTTCCTGAATATTTATTTATGTTTTTTCTCTATCTGGCAACGGTAGTAATTTATTCGCGAAAAAAATATTCTACAATTGTCATTTCACTTATTTTCGCCTGCCTTATTTCCACGCGCGCAATTGGATTTGTATTTTATTTTGCTTATTTGATTTATGAATGGATAGATCCGGAAAAAATCAGGGAGACCAGTCAAAGGAACCGATCACTTTTAAAAAGCATTTTCTGGTTGGCTTTATTTTTAATATCTGTTAATAGCCTGGTTCCTCTTCATACACCCTTTGATCTTTCCTTTTATAAAGGCGCTTTTAGTGATATACGATTAAGCTCCATTTACAGCAACGTTTTCTTTTATATAAAAAATATTGGTTATTTTTTCGAGCAGGAAATACCAGGGTACATGAACCCTTTCATCATCTATCCAATGTTAATTATTGGTTTAATTGGTTTAGGCTTCAGATTGTTCAAACGCCCCTCTTTTATTGAATTTGGTTTTGTTATTTACATGTTGGCTTTACTTTTCTGGCCTCATCAGGGAGCGGGTAACCGTTTTCTTATCCCGGTACTACCCATTATTTTGTATTTTATTTTAAATGGGTTTTATTTTATTTTTTCCGTGTTAAAAATTGCTTCAAGCCGAAGAGATCTTTTGATGACTGTTGGCCTTTTTATTCTTATTGCCACTAACGTAAACACGGTTTTGCTGTTAAAAGATCATTCCGTTGAGACGGGGCCTTTAAGCGACATATTAAAGAACGATTTTACGTACATCCAGAAGAATACCAGAACTTCAGATGTTATTGCTTTTTGCAAGCCCTATGTAATTAACTACAAATGCGACCGAAATTCTTTTGCGTTGAATAGCAACACCAATAATGCCGGACTAATGCATGCTGATTATTTTCTAATAGCCCGGGATCCGCTGTTAAATGAAGCTTACAACGAAGGATTAAAAACAACCGTTCTTTCGGGAGATACTGTTACTCTTGAGCATTTTTATCTCATTAAACTCAAAAAATAACAGAGCCGATTTAGTACATAAAAAAACCGGGACTTTTGATCCCGGTTTATTAATCTGTAATTATTAATTAGCGCTGAAGAATGATCTTCTTTACGATTTTCTCTCCGTTAACACTAAGACTCACAAAATAAATTCCGTCTTTTAATCCTTGTAAATCGTAATCATTCGCGAAATTTATTTCAAAATTATTTTCGCCGATGCTGCTATTTTGCAGCTCGTAGTTTTTCACTTTGCTTCCGTATAAATTAAAAATATCAATGGTTGCGTTCGCGTTTTCTTCAAATACATTATACACCAGGCTTAATTTATCATTAACCGGGTTTGGATATAACATCGTTTGAAGTTCTTTTGGAGTAGTGATACCGTCATCCGCTAAACGTGCTGATGTACTGCTCGCAGATACTAAGCCGCTGGAAGACATTGTGAAGCGCATATTCGGACGGGTATAAGAATTGGTGCCGATAGTGGTACTGCATAATCCTCCGGTAGTAATATCCGAACGCTTATAAAGAGTCATATAATCTGTAGTAGCTGATGCGCGCACCACCGTATTATTGTTATAAGCCGAGTTATCCCAGCAAATGTCAATAAGAATATTATCTATTCCGTTATAAACAAATGGAGTTGAGAAAGTATGCGTGTTCCACATGTTTGAAGTGGTGGCAAAATTGGAATTATAAACCGTTGTTTGATTAGTTCCGCTTAAAAATGAAGTGCTGCTAAAAGCAGAAGAAGTAATGTGAGAAATTTTAATGGTAAAGTTGGCCATTGTTTGAGCATTAGCGGTTGCAACATTAAACGCTAAAGCTTTTATGTATTTGTTGGTTGAAGTAAACCCTGCGCTCACCAGTTCGGCTTTAGTTACTATCAATTGTGCTCTTTCATCCATATAATACGTTCCGTAAGGAACTGCGCCGCTTGATGCTGTGCCTGTTCCGATCGTAAGCATGGAAGAACTTGTTGTTGTAGATGTTGTTGTTGAAGTTGTTGAAGATCCACAGGCAGTAGAAGTTAAAATAGATGCGCGGGCACCACCGCTCGCAAACAACGCGTTCATGCGTGCTGACTGGCCGGCAGAAAACATGTACATACAGGCATCGTCCACATAATCCATATAATTCATACTCATGTCGCCGGAGTTGCTGCACGTTACATGCGGGTATGAAGGGCAACCATAATTTGAAGTCTGCTGTGTTGGCGTATCGTTTACAAGATCGCTTCCGCAATTTGCATCTCCCCAGATGTGACGAAGGTTTAACCAGTGACCAACTTCGTGCGTTGCAGTACGTCCTTTGTTATAAGGCGCACTAACGGTTCCTGTACGTCCGAAAGCGCTGTATAAAATAACCACACCGTCGGTTGAAACCGGTCCGCCCGGAAACTGCGCGTAACCTAATAAACCATTGCCCAGGTTACAAACCCAAAGGTTCAGGTATTTGCCAGTGTTCCATGCATTGTCGCCACCGGTAGTTGAAGATTTTACCTGATCATCATCAATAAAAGACGTGGCGGTTGTATACTTATGAATAATACCGGTAGTAGCGTTTCCGTTAGGATCTTTTTTAGCAAGGCAGAATGTAATATTACAATCCGCCGCTAAAGAAGCGAAGGCAGAAGGAACATTTCCTTTATCAGCATTTAATTTTCTGAAATCTTCATTCAATACATCTATCTGTGAAGTAACCTGGGCATCAGAAATATTTTGTGAAGCAGTATTGTACAATACGTGTACAACAACAGGAATATTAACGATTACCGCTTCCGTTTTTGCATTGGTCATTAAATAATTACTGGTTTGTTCTTCGATGGCCAGTTGATTTTTTACCAGTTCAGGATACATTTTTTCAAGACGCGCCTGATTTTCCATACTGGAACAGGTTCTTTTTTGCTGGGCTTGTGTGGTGCCAAATGCCAAGGTGATCAGGCAAGCTAATACAGAGATTTTTTTTGAGTACATTCTTTAAATTTTTAGAATTAAACAGCTATTAATTTGAAAAAGCGGTTTCGGAGTGCCGGCGTAAGAATTTACCCGGTTCCTATAGGATGTTCACTTTTTTCTGATGCAAATATAGATAAACATTCATTTCATTAAACAAAATTCAAATAAATAGGCAATTTTTAAATATTATTCAATAAATTGTATAAAAATTGAATATTGACTAATTCAAAACTTATTAAATCCGTTTAAATTATTGTTTATTTAACAAAACTCAATTTATTGGCCATTTTATTTAAAATATTGCCATATTTTTATTTTTAATTCACAAAAAGGCTTTATATTTGAATAAATACACCAAGCTAACAGGTTATGAGCAAAAAAAATATAGAAATTGATAGTGTTGACAGGGAGATTTTGTCTTTGTTATTCAAGGATGCGTCTATGACTTACGCAGATATAGCCAAAAAAATCCTTGTTTCCGCCGGAACAGTTCATGGCAGAATTAAAAAAATGAAAGAAGACGGCATAATAAGTGGCACGACTATCATTGTTGATCCTAAGAAACTCGGGTATGATATCACGGCCTTTATCGGCATCATCCTTGAAAAAAGTTCTTCTTATAATGATGTGATCAAAGTATTGAAGCGCTTTCCTGAGGTAATCGAAGCGCACTTTGTGACAGGACTATATTCCATGCTCGCGAAAATCGTTTGCAAAAACACAGATCAGCTTCGGGAAATATTAAACGAGCACATCCGCCCTATTGAAGGAATTCAGCGGACTGAAACCCTGCTGGTGCTTGAAGAAAGCATTAAACGACCTTTGACTGTCTAGCCGGGCTTTATTTTGTAACCGGCACGTTCAGGAATACAAGCACCTCATCGCTGCCGCGTTTGTTGGCTTTCATAACGCCGTAATCGCTGGCATTAACCGTCATGGTTCCTGAAAAAGCGCCCTTACTCTTATCGGTTTCATTGAATGTAAAGTGAAACTCAATGACCTTTACAGAATCATTCATCTTTAATGTTCATTTGGCGAGATATCATCACTCGGTACTTTTAATCTCGGTAGAAGTAAACACTATTCGCGGAAATTTCCCGGCATCGAAGAAATCAGCCGATAATAAATGTTTTTCCAGTTTTTCGTTCCCCGCTTTTAATGTGCCTACATCAATGCTCGCGGTGATCTTTGATTTATCTAAATTTTTCTTATCGAAATCAAGTGTGGTAACAAGATTTTCAAAGCTTCCGGTTTTATCGCTTCCTTTTAGTTCCCATTTAACGGTGCTGTTTTTTTCATCTGCTTTCCAGATATGCGATGCGGTAAAGGCGCAAAGGCTAATTACTATTGCGGCAAGAGGGGCTAAAAATATTTTTTTCATCTTAAATTATTTAAGGTAAAATTACAAAGATTTCTTTTGATTTAAGAAAAGAAAAGCCTTCTCTTTTCCCTTAGACTTATCGCATTTTTATTGTTAAAAACCCGTCCCGGCGGACCTTCTTTTTCTGTTTAAAATTGTACCTTTAACACTTGCTTTATGAATGTATACGATAAATACGAAACGGTTATTGGTTTAGAGTGCCACATTCAGTTGCTTACAAAAACAAAAATGTACAGCAGCGATGTTGCCGAATACGGAGCGCTTCCAAATACCAATGTAAGTGTGGTTACCCTTGGTCACCCCGGCACCTTACCTGTTGTAAATAAACGCGCGATAGAATTTGCAGTAAAGCTTGGTATCGCTGTAAATGCTAATATCCGCGAAGAAAACCAGTTTGCGCGCAAAAATTATTTTTATGCCGATCTCCCAAAGGGCTATCAGATAACTCAGGATAAAACTCCTATTTGCACCGGAGGTTATATTACCGCTAAAATGAAAGACCGCGAACTGCGCGTTAATCTTACCCGCATACACATGGAAGAAGATGCGGGAAAAAGTTTACATGATATTGATCCTTTTGAAACGCTTGTGGATCTTAACCGGGCAGGCACCCCACTGCTTGAAATTGTTACAGAGCCTGATATCCGCAGTGGCGAAGAAGCCTACGCCTATTTAACCGAAGTGCGAAAACTGGTGCGTTACCTGGATATCTGCGATGGAAACATGGAAGAGGGTTCATTGCGTTGCGATGCCAACATTTCGGTGATGCTGAAAGGTTCTAAAGTTTTTGGAAAAAAAGTAGAGGTTAAAAACATGAACTCCTTTCGTAATGTTCAACGCGCGATTGACTTCGAAATTAAAAGGCAAATTGATCTGGTTGAACAGGGAAAAGAAATTGCCGGTGAAACCCGCAGCTTTGATGCTGTGAATGGAAGTACATTCTCAATGCGTAGCAAAGAAAGTGCGAATGATTACCGTTATTTTCCGGAGCCTGATCTACAACCTGTGTTTATCACCCAGGAATACATTAATAAAATAAAAGAAAAACTTCCGGTTCTTCCCGACCAGTTATTCAGTCTTTATACAAAAGAATATAAACTCAGCGAATACGACGCTTTGCAGTTGATTGACCGCAAAGAAGTAGCCGCTTATTTTAATGATCTTGTAAAACACACCAATAATCAAAAGAGCGCTGCTAACTGGGTAATGGGTCCGGTTAAGGCCTACCTTAATGAAAGAGCTTTAACGATCACTGAATTTACACTGCCATCACAAAAGATAGCTGAAATAATTTCGCTGATCGATGCCGGGAAAGTGAGTAATTCAGCAGCCTC
Organism: Bacteroidota bacterium; assembly: GCA_013816895.1. Lineage (GTDB taxonomy): Bacteria > Bacteroidota > Bacteroidia > B-17B0 > Aurantibacillaceae > Aurantibacillus. The sequence continues at coordinate 1,084 of JACDDR010000113.1, read as the reverse complement.
GCAAAAACTATTTCCCGCACTTGTTGAACAGCCTCAGAAAAATGCCGAACAACTGGCCGGTGAACTTGACCTCCTGCAAAACAGTAACAGCAATGAATTACAGGGATTAGTAGACCAGGCATTAGCAAAGTTTCCTGAAAAAATCACAGAATATAAAAATGGTAAAGTTACTTTGCTCGGCATGTTTGTTGGCGAAGTAATGAAACTCAGCAAAGGCAAAGCAGATCCGAAATTATTAAATCAACTTGTAAAAGAAACATTAGAAAAATAAACATGCGTAAATTAATTATTGTTGCCGCCACCGTTATAACCTTTGTGGGCTGTACCGAAGAAAAAAAAGGAAGCTTTGAATTAAAGGGAACCTTAAGCGATGCCAAAGGTGAAATGATCTATCTTGAAAAGCTCACCACGCCTCAGCCTGTATTAGTGGACAGCACAATGCTGGACGAGAACGGCAATTTCGAATTTAAAAACTATTCTCCTAAAATAGGTTTCTACCGCATTAAAACCAGTCCGCAAAACTTTGCGATGCTCGTGTTGGATAGCGCCGACAAGGTAACGGTTACCGGCAGCATTAAAGATTTAGGAAATACCTATAAGGCAACCGGTTCTCCTGAAACCTCTTTGTTTATGCAATACAGCGAACTCCAGAAACAAAATAAAATTCAGATGGACAGTCTTAATCAGGCCTTTCAGGGAATTATGCAAAGTATTAAAATGGATTCTCTCCGTATGGATTCATTAAGCAAGGTTTTCCAGGGTCCTTATGAATCCATCATGGCGCGCTATAACAAAATAGTTGCCGAAAAAATTAAAGCAAATACTTCCATGTATGCTTCCATTATGGCTATACAAGGAATGGAGCCCGATCAGTATGGCGACCTTTACATCGCATTGGATAAAGGCCTCACCGCAAAATATCCCAACGACAAAACCGTAAGGACGTTTCATGAAGTAATAAATAAAATGCTTGCCACCATTAACGGACAAGGAGCGCCTGAAATTAATTTACCGACACCTGATGGCAAAGAACTTGCACTCTCATCCTTTAAAGGAAAAATTGTGCTGGTGGATTTTTGGGCAA
>JACDDR010000192.1 GCA_013816895.1 Bacteroidota bacterium | reverse complement strand
CTTTCGCCACTTCTGTTGCAAAGAAAACGAGCAAGCAGGGAATTATAGCGGCCTTGTACGGAATGCGGGACCGGCCGCGGCGCGACATTATCCTTGGCCTGGTGGATTACCCTATTATGATGGTAATTGGCGAACTAGATAACGTTTTGCCTTTTGAACAATTGCTCGAGCAATCGCAAACCATCAGGAATAAAATGATTTTATATCTCGAACACGACGGGCATTTCGGTTTTCTTGAATCGCCCCTACAAAGTAATAAGGCGTTGCGAAAATTCTTGCGGAATTGTAGTTAAAGATTTCCTTTACACATTATATTCAAATAAAAAAAGCGGCTGTTTAGGCCGCTTCCTTTATAAATTTAATTAATCAGTTATTCTTTGATTTTTACAATCTTAAATTCTGTACGACGGTTTTGTGAGTGTACTTCTTCCGCACAGGTTGAAACAACTTTTCCCTCGCACTTACAATCGTTAAGAAGTTTAGATTCGCCATATCCTTTTCCATAGATCCTTGATTTGTCAATCCCTTTGGAAATGATATACGCCGCGCTTGACTTTGCACGTTTATCAGATAACGACAAGTTACTCGCAGCGCTACCACGACAGTCAGTGTGAGCGCCAAGCTCAATGGTCATAGAAGGATTTTGTTTCATCAAGTCAACAATCTTAGCCAGTTCAACTGCGGCATCCGGACGAATGTTTGATTTTCCAAGGTCAAAGAAAATAGGACGAAGGTCGATCATCTTTCCTAAATCGGCACCAAGTTTAATTTTATACATTTTAGTATTCAGGTAATCGTGTAGTAATACGTAACCTTCTTTTTTAATGGTAATATCAACCGGCTGTGTTTTGGTAATGTATCCTTCCTTCTCCATTTTTACAATGTATGAAAGGTCATCCCCAACTTTTTTATCCTTGTAGATGTGTCTGAAATCACCTTCTTTATCGGTGGTAAAGGTCATTACATTCTTAGGGTTGAAAGCATCGGTAAGAGTAATAGTTACTTTTTCAATAGGAGACAGATCGTCAGCATCAGCAATTAAACCAAGGAGACCGATAATTTTCTTTTCGATCAGTAATTCCTTTTTTGAATTGGAGAGTTTGGCAATTTCATCTTCTCTGATCAAACCAACGCTCTCTTTAAAACCGTTTTTTGAAGTTTTAACCTTGTAGCTTTTTCCGGGAATAACATTGAACCGGATCTCACCATTTTCATTTGTTTTTCCCTGGTAAACAGGCTTACCTGTTTCATCGATGAGGGCAACATCAGAATTAGGAACAATTTCTTTAGACTCTTTGTCTTTTACAATCAGGTTGATTGCGCTGCTGATGATGGCTCTTTTAGAAACGAAACTGTAGATGTCATCTTTTTGTTTTCCGCGGTTGGAAGAAAAATAACCAGCGGTATTGGATTTGGCGAAGAAACCGAAATCATCAAAATTGGAATTGATCGGATAGCCAAGGTTCTGCGCTTCAAAATAATTGTCGCCACCACTCGGTATCGTGTAAAAAATATCCATGCCGCCAAGGCCAACTTTTCCGTCGCTTGAATAAAACAGTACTTCATCTTCAAAAAGTGTCGGAAACATTTCTCTTCCTTCTGAGTTTACCGACTGACCGAGATTTTCAGGCTTGCTCCAGGTGGTATCCTGGAGTGTACTTACCCAAACATCTGTAAGGCCCATAGTTCCGGGCATGTCAGAAACAAAGTATAATGTTTTTCCATCGCCGCTAATGGCCGGGTGGCCACAGGAATAATCATCGCTGTTAAAAGGAAACTCGCGCCAATCGCTCCACTTTTCATTTTGTTTTTTACGGATATAGATCTTAAGATTTACTTTATCTTCTTTTCCTTTTTTAGCTTTTTTGTGAAGGTAATTATTACGTGTAATAAGTTGCGTGTTTCCGTCTTTTGTAAAACACAAAGGGCCCTCGTGAACTTTTGTTTTTAATCCTTCTTTTACCGGCTCTTCGTTTTTCACCGTTTCGCCTTCAATGTAACCTTTGTAAACATCCAGGAAATAGGAGTTATCCCAGCCGTATTTACGACCAGCAACGGATGTGTTTCTTCTTGAAGAAAGAAAATACATTTCGTTGTTAACTACGTAAGGGCAGAAATCGTTTTCTTCAGAGTTAATGTCCAGGCGCTTTAAAGTATAATTGCTTGAATCTTTTTTCAAGTCAGCAATAACCAGTTTTTTCCTGTTCAGATTATCGCGAATCAGTTTATACTGGTTATCATTTATTTTAGAAAACACTTCATTCGCTTTATCGTAATTCGAGTTGTATTTTAAAACCTGGTAATAGTTATAAAGGTCATGATCGGTCATTCCTGTATTCGTATAAGCCTTGTCGTAAAACAATTGGGCTTTGCTATAATCACCTGCATTAAGGTTACACTCGCCCGCCCGCACATAATATTTAATTTTAGGATGCTTGCTTTGCGAAAGTTCTTCATACATTTCAGATGCTGAAGCGTACTCCAGGTTATCGAATCGTTTATCTGCAATCTTTTCTTTAAAAGATTGCGCTCTGATACTAAAAGAGCTTAAAAGAACTAAGGCTAAAATAAAATTTTTCATGACAAATAGATACTGTTAATATTAAAAATAACGTGGTGATTTCATAGCCTTTGCGTTAGACAGAAAATCAAACCCGAGCATTATTTCGTGGGTGCTTGGACTGTATTTGCCCATGTTGGTAAGTGAATAATCGTAAGCGTAGCCTATGCGCATTTGC
>JACDDR010000112.1:2588-13085 GCA_013816895.1 Bacteroidota bacterium | reverse complement strand
AACTAACACCGGCCCGTATTGCGCTGGAAACACCATACAACTGAACACCGGCGCGTTTGCAACTTATTCATGGAGCGGCCCTGCGGCTTTCTCTTCCGCATCGCAGTCACCATCCATTCCATCCGCTTCTGTAAGCAATAGTGGTGTTTACACCGTAACAGTTTCTGACGCGAATGGCTGCGTGAAATCAACCACAACAAATGTTACGGTTAATCCTCTACCAAATCCAATTGTGGGAAGCAATAGCCCGGTATGTGTGAATAATTCAATCAATCTTACGGCTTCGGGCGGTACAGGCTATTCCTGGAGCGGGCCAAACGGATACAGTTCTGTAACTCAAAATCCCACTATCGCAAATGCCGGCACAATTCAATCAGGTGTTTATACTGTTACGGTAACTGCCTTAGGCTGTGCCAATACAGGAACAGTGAATGTTTCAGTGCTTACCCCAACTACCTCAGCATCTAATACTGGTCCATATTGCGCAGGTACCACTATCCAGTTAAATAATCCTGGCGCCACTTCTTATACGTGGACGGGCCCATCGGCATTTACTTCTAACGCTCAGAGTCCTACTCTTCCTTCAGCTACTACCGCTATGGCGGGCAGTTACACTGTACTGGTTTCCATTGGAAGCTGCACCGCAATTGCCACAACGTCTGTAACGGTTAACGCATTGCCTGCGCCGCTCGCGACCAACACAGGTCCCTATTGCGCAGGAAATACGATCCAATTAAACACCGGCGCATTTACAACGTATACATGGAGCGGCCCATCAGCATTCTCTTCATCATTGCAGTCGCCTTCTATTCCGTCTGCTTCTGTTAGCAACAGCGGCATTTATACCGTCACCGTTTCTGATGTAAATGGTTGTGTAAAATCTACTACTACTAATGTTACAGTTAACCCTTTGCCTAATCCGGTTGTGGGAAGTAACAGCCCGGTATGTTTAAACAACTCAATTAACCTCACTGCCGCTGGTGGGACAAGTTATTCGTGGAGCGGACCAAATGGATATAGTTCTGCAGTTCAGAATCCTTCCATTGCGAACGCGTCATTGGCACAAGGTGGAGTTTACACGGTTACAGTAACCGCGCTTGGTTGCGTAAACACTGGCTCTGTTTCCGTTTCGGTATTAAACCCAACTACCACCGCATCTAATAACGGTCCGTACTGTGCCGGAACTACTATACAGCTCAGCACTCCTGCCGCTTCCTCGTACACCTGGAGTGGCCCTTCTGCTTTTTCTTCGAACGCGCAAAACGCAACGCGACCGGTGGCTACTACCGCAATGTCGGGTAATTACACGGTGATTGTTTCTATAGGAAGCTGCACGGCTACGGCTACCACTTCTGTAACGGTTAACGCATTGCCGATACCTGTGTTAAATAATAACAGTCCGGTTTGTATCGGACAATCTATAATTTTTAATGGTAATGGCGGAAGCTCTTATGTGTGGAACGGGCCTGCAGGTTTTAGTTCTGTATCTCAAAATCCAACCATTACTGTTTCTAACTTGAACAGCGCAGGAAACTATACGCTAACAGTAACTGACGCGAATAACTGTGTGAACACTGGTATTACAAGCGTTACTGTAAATGCGCAACCTGTTGTAAACGCCACCGGCACAACAGTTTGTCAAAGTTCTAACGCACAACTAAGTGCAAGTGGTGGGGTTTCTTATAGCTGGAGCGGACCAGGAGGCTTTACTTCCGCACAGCAAAATCCTGTAATTGCAAATGCTGTTCCCGCTAATTCCGGACAGTACACTGTTTTTATTACCGACGCTAATACCTGCACCAATACAGCTGTTGCTCAGGTTGTAGTAAACCCTGCCGCTGTACCGCAGGTAAATTCAAACAACCCGGTGTGTTTAAATGCCAACATTAATTTGTTTGCCAGTGGAGGATCTGCCTATTCATGGACGGGGCCAAACGGATTTTCTTCCGGATTGCAAAACCCTGTTGTGTTCGCCGGTTCAACAGCTATGAGTGGCGTATATTTTGTTACTGTGAATGTCGCCGGAGGTTGTTCGGGAACCGCTTCAGTAAATGTTTTGGTGAATCCTTTGCCTTCACTTATCCTTAACTCAGGACCAAACAAAGGGTGCGCGCCGTTATGTGTTACTTACAATGTGCAGAGCGTTCCTTCGGCATCGTCTATAACCTGGAATTTTGGAAATGGTCAGATGGGCAGCGCAGGCCTCTCGGCGGGCTCATGCTATTCAACAACGGGTGTATATAGTATTTCAGCTAAGGTTACCGATGTTAATGGCTGTAGTTCATCCATCTCTTATTCCGCTGAGGTTTATCCAAAGCCAACCGCAGATTTTGCATTTACTCCGGTGAAGCCACTTGAGAATGTAGAAACAGTTCATTTTACCGACATCTCTTTCGGCACGCCGATCGCGGGGTGGAGCTGGTATTTTTTAGCAGGCTCGCAGTACACTTCAACAACTCAAAATCCTGATTTTCTCTACCAGGATGCAGGAATTTATCCGGTGGTTCTAATTGTAAAAAGCGATCATGGATGTTTGGATACTGTATTAAAAACTGTTCAGGCCGTTGAAGATTTCGGCATCTGGGTTCCGAATGCGTTTACACCGAATGGAGACGGAGATAACGATTATTTCACTGCTAAAGGATTTGGTATTGTGAAATTCCATATGCAGATATTTGATCGCTGGGGCGAAAGTCTTTTCGTATGCGATGATATTCATAATCCATGGCCGGGTAATTACCAGGGCAGGGGAGATAAAATATGCAAGGACGATGTGTATGTCTGGCGCATCGTAGTGACTACCATTAATGGCAAGGTTAAAGAGCTGACGGGACATGTAACCCTGATGAAATAAGAGTTTTAAATTTTATAAAACAGCCCCGCAAAAAATGCGGGGCTGTTTATTTTGCGTTAATGGCTTAACCTGCTTTTCTCCTCTTCGTTGCTGGCCTCATCACGTAATTTGACCTTCAATCTACCAAAGTTGTAGTTAATGTTAATGACCAACCTACGTGTATCAGTGGTTTGTGAAAAATTCCAGTCCTGATTACTGAATTTCGCGAAGGATCTTCCAACAGAAGTGTAAAAAATATCATTCACGCCAATGCTGCAATCGAGTTTGTTCTTTAAAAATGTTTTTTTGATGGCCAACGAAAACAACCACCGGTAATTCGCCTGTATAACTCCGTTATTCTTTGGACTTCGGTAAAATACAATCATTTCAATTTTTGTATTCTTTGGCGCCAGAAAGGTATTGGTAAGGGAGGCATTGTAATGCAATGACGTTGTATGAAACACGACCCCTTTAACATCACCAAGATATTCAATGTATGCGAGCAATCCGTTTGCGGAAATGTTCCACCACTTTTTAATGTCGGACCGCATGAATAGTGAGTACGCGTAGTAATTGTTATACTTCATGTTTTTCATGGATTGGGTGGTTACTTTTGTACTATCGTCCTGGGCGGTGTAATATAACATCACGTTATTAATACGGGTATAAGTAAGTGTGTTCGCAATAGATTGTTTGTACATGTGCGTAAATTCTGCAGTGTTGCTGTAATGCGGCAACAGGAAAGGATTACCCTGGTTGTAGGAATACTGATCACGATAGATTCTGAAGGGAGTCAGCGATCCGAAATCCGGCCTGTCTATTCTCCTGTTAAAATTCAGCTGGAAATTATTTTTTTCGGAAGGAATGTATTCGAAGAGTATGTTCGGGAATAGATTGTAATAATTGCGGGTGAGCGCAAAATTTTTGCCGGTATTCCTTCCGGTAAGATTTGTGTTTTCGCCGCGCAAGCCAAGCTGCACGTTTACTTTATCAAATGACTTTTTATAATTTGCGTAAAGTGCCAGGGTTTGTTCGCGGTAGGTGTAATTGTTGGTGAGCGCGGTGTCCATTACATAAGCACCGCTCATATTATCCCTTTTTTCAAAAAGATAATTATAGGAAGTTTGAACGCTGCTTATTTTTCCTCCAAGTTCGAAAGAGGATTTAACATTAATAATTTTTGTAAGATCCAGTTTCGTTGCCAGAATTTTTGTCTCGCCTTTATTACTGCTTTTGTAAACATTTGCCGGCAGAACCTCAGAATTATTCAGTCCGAGGAAAAGATTTTCTACCGAAAGAAAATTATTTTCGTTGAGCAATGTGTAATCCGAAGTAAAATTTAATGACGTGCCGCTTGTATCAAAACGGTGTTCTGCATTTAGGTTATAGTTGGTGCTGTTCCAGTTGCTTGGGCTGTGCACAAGAGCGGCCAGGTGATCAAAGCCAAGACTGTTATATCCTGTAACTGTGTTTACGCCATGTCCGTCAGATGCGTAGGTGCCTGGTCCGCCATCCACTTTAAAACCAATGATATTTTTTTTGTCAATCTGCCAGTCAGCCCCCACTTTGAATAGAAAGTTTCTCTCCACTTCTTTATAACTGTTAGAATTTACAAATTCAGTAAGGGTTGAATCGGTTCTGAATTTTTTATTGAAATGATCGAGGGATTGATAAACGCTGTTATTAAAATCGAAATTTGAGAACAATGTAATTTTAGACAGTTTGTAATTAAGCGAAACGCCGGCCAGGTTGCGTGGATAAAAACCAAAAGAGTTGGATGAATATACACTTCCGCTAAAGCCCAGGAGCTTGGTTTTTTTTGTTTTAATATGAATCATGCCTGAAGTGCCGGCGGCATCATACTTTACCGGCGGGTTTTTAAGCAGTTCAATTTTTTCGACCACTTCGGTGCTCATGCTTTTGAGCATGTTTACCAATTGCATATTGGAAAGCTGCAGCACGCGACCGTCAAGCATGAAGACGACACCGGGCTTTCCATTCAATGAAATTATGTTGTCGTCTATGCTTATGCCGGGAAGTTTAATTAATAAATCGTAAACCGAGTTTCCTTTGGCCAATGGACTGCTTTCAACATTAACTATAATATTACCGTTTTTAAATTCAAGGGTATTGCGTATTGCAGTTACCGAAACTTCATCAAGGTCTTGTCCGCCTGAAACCGTAATGTCAGGTACTATGATATTCGTTAAGCTGTCAAAGAAAATAATGGAACTGCATTTTGTTTTATAGCCAACACTTGAAATTTTTAAAATGTAATTACCTTTTGAAATTTTATCGAAAAAATAATTTCCTTGCTCGTCGCTTATACTGCCTTTAAGAACCGAACTATCAGTTTTGTTTAACAGTGCAATTGTTGCGAAGGAGAGAGGACTTTGAGTTGAATCGAGAACACGGCCTTTTATGGTTTGGGCTACAACCAGAGAGTTAATACACAACAACAGGAGTATAAAATGGTTTTTATGAATCATACTGTTTAGCACGCAAGCTTTACCTGCCTGCCGGCAGCAGGTTAAATGTACTAAAGTTTTTGTGAGGAGGCTTAAACCTGCAACTAAAAAAAGATTCCTGTGGAAAAGGCTCCGCAATTTTTGATTAGTGTTTATAAGTCGCATTAAAACAATATATATTTGAATACCAAAAACTAAAATCAATAAAATATGAAAAAGAAAATTCTTACAGTAGCGGCATTATTCGCGCTTACTCCGTTAAGCATTAAGGCACAGGAACCTCATAAAGAAATGAAGAAGGACGAAAAGAAAGTAAACTCGGAAATGAAAAAAGACGAGAAGAAAGTTGAAAAAAAAGAGCATGAAGCCGAAAAGAAGGCAGAGAAGAAGGAGCATGAAACTGAAAAGAAAGCAGAGAAGAAAGAGCATGAAACAAGGAAAAAGATCGAGAAAAAAGAACACGAAGCAACTGAGCCTAAATAGTGGTTAAACTTCCTTAGAACTGTTTCTCTTTTTTTGTGGCTTCAAGAAGTTCACAAGCAAAAAAGCCCTTCGTGAATAGCGAAGGGCTTTTTATTTATTAATATTCTATTTTTATTTTACAGTCGCCAATGAAGGTGAAGTTTTTTTAGTAGGAGTAGTTTCTTTTTTATCGAAATCAACAACTATTGGAGTGGAGATACATAATGAAGAGTAAGTACCGATCACGCGTCCGATCAATAACGCGAAGATAAATCCTTGAATACTCTCTCCACCAAAGATAAAGATAACGAGGAGTACAAAGAATACGGTTAACGAGGTAAGAATGGTACGGCTTAATGTAGAGTTCAGTGCGTAGTTGATGAGTGTATTACGCTCTTCTCCGTGAACATCCCCCTTACCGCTGTCCGCAAGCTTCTCACGAATCCTGTCAAACACAACCACCGTTTCTGTCATGGTGTAACCCATAACGGTTAAGATAGCTGCGATAAAATCCTGACCAATTTCTAATGAGAAAGGAAGCACGCCATCGAAAATAGTATAGAATGATAATACGATCAGAACGTCATGGAACAAGGCCACAACAGAACCAAGACCATATTGCCATTTACGGAAACGCACAACGATATAAATGAACATCATTAAGCAGGAGAACAAAATAGCGCCGTAAGCACCATATACCACATCGGTGGCAATGGTTGGCCCTACTTTTTGCTGCTGAACAATTTCACCGCCCGCATTAAGTGTGCTGATACCTTTCATCAAAGAGGTTTCCACTTCCTGATCCACATTTGCGGCGTTATCACTTACGCGATAAGTAGTAGTAATTTTTACCTGGCTCGATCCGCTTCCAATAGTTTTAACTACAGGCGCTTCTCCAAATTCTTTTCCAAGAGCCTTCTTAACATCTTCAGTATTTATGTTTTTATCAAAACGAACCTGGTAAGTACGGCCTCCTTTAAAATCAACACCAAGATTTAAACCATGATTTTTAAAGAAGAATACAACACCGATAAGAATGATAACAGTAGAGATCGCGTAATAAATTTTACGTTTTCCAACAAAATCAAAGCTGATGTTTTTAAATGCATTGCGTGTAAAGTTGTTGTCGAAAGGAATTGACATTTTGCGTTCCAGCATCCATTCGAAAATTACGCGTGTAATTAAAATTGCAGAGAATAAAGAGGCAAGGATACCAACGCATAATGTAGTTGCAAAACCCTGAACCGGACCGCTACCAAACACGTAAAGAATAATACCTAATAATAAGAGGGTAACGTTGGAGTCAATAATAGAGCTCATCGCGTGTTTGAAGCCTTCTTTAATAGCCAGCGAAGACGATTTTCCGAGAGCAAGTTCTTCACGCACACGTTCAAAAATAAGGATGTTCGCATCCACCGCTAAACCAATGGTTAATACGATACCGGCAATACCCGGTAATGTTAACACCGCCCCCATGGATGTGAGTACGCCCATAATAAAGAACATATTGGCTACCAGTGCAACGTTAGCAACAATACCTGCTTTATTATAATAAATTGCCATGAATACAAGAATTACCAATAAGGCAATTACAAAACTCATTAAACCCGATTCAATAGCTTCCTGGCCTAAAGTTGCACCTACAACGCTCTCTTCAACAATACTCGCTTTAGCAGGTAATTTACCCGCGCTAAGAATTGCAGCAAGGGCATCAGCTTCGGCATCAGTAAAATTACCGGTGATTTGTGACTGGCCACCTGAAATTTCAGAGTTAACACGCGGTGCAGAATACACCATGTTATCCATAACTACAGCAACACATTTACCTTTATTAGCGCCGGTAATGGTTTTCCATTTCGCAGCTGCTTCGGTATTCATGCTCATGCTGATTAACGGAACACCACCAGACTGCTGGTTGTAATCTTTACGCGCTTCAGTAATAATATCACCGCCTAACGCTGCTTTACCTTTACTGTCGGTTTGTTTGATCAGAAATAATTCAAAATAAGTTCCAACAACTTTACCTTCCTGTTTTTGCTCTACCTCTTTTGAGCTCCACATGAATTTAAGTTTCGAAGGGAAAATGTTTTTTGCTTTGGCAATTTTCAGAAACTGGTTTACTTTCGCAGTATCTGCTTTGCTGTAAGAGCGACCTAAAACCGGACCTTCACCATAATTTTTTGGCTGACCTTTTTCATCAAACACAATGTTTGGTTTTAAAGGTGAGTACATGGAGTATAAAGGATAACGCTTCTGGAAATTCTTCATCGCGGTATCCTGTGCATTAACAGAAGCTGTTGCTGCTGATTTAGCAAGACTATCACCTGTTGATTTTATCGTGTCGCCTTTAACAGAAGCAACTGCTGATGAACTTTTTACTGCACTTGTATCTGCCTTAAGAGTATCTGCTTTAACAGCGCTTAACGTTTCAGAGTATAGTTCTTTGCGGATAGCGAAGTTGGCTTTGTCCATCAACTGGGCAATTTCAGCATTCTCATAAGTTTCCCAAAACTCAAGATTTGCAGTTCCTTGTAAAAGTTCACGAACACGCGCCTTATCTTTAACGCCCGGTAATTCAACAAGAATACGTCCGGAGCTACCAAGCTGCTGGATGTTTGGTTGTGTTACACCGAAACGGTCGATACGACTGCGGAAAGTTTTCTCTGAATTTGTAACTGCTTCACTAACACGCTCGCGAATAAATTTAATTACTTCTTCGTTTGATGAGTTATAGCTTATTTTTCCTTTGTTTTCAATGCTTTGAAACAATGGGGCAAGCCGGCCTGTATTATTGGATAATTTCCTGTAGGTTTTATCAAACAGGGTAATGTAATCATCGTTGTTTTCAACGCCCAGTTTCTTTTGTGTTTCAGCAAGAGCCGCCTTGAATGTAGGGTCAGGATTGTTGTTGCTCATGTTGTTGATAATGTCCATTACCGAAACTTCAAGAGTAACATTCATACCGCCACGTAAATCCAGACCAAGGTTGATCTCGTTCTTTTTACATTCTTCGTAAGTATATTCAGCAACACCGATGTCGTACACCGGAATTTTCTTCATTGAATCACAATAGCGGTCGGCTACAGTAGTTCTTACTTCGGCAAGATAGCTTTCTTCTTTTGAAGGATTGCCTTTCGCAAATTCCTTTGCGGCGGCGGTCACTTTCGCAGAACTCGCATAGGTTTTGGCATATTCAGCCGCATCACTTTCAACACCACGGGTTACCCAGGTAAACGATAAATAAAAAATACAGGCCAAAGTGAGGAGAATGGCAAATATTTTAACAGCACCTTTGTTTTGCATAGTCTTAGAATTTTTCGGTGTAATTTTTTTAATTAAGGGTGCAAATATATCATTTTAGGCTATATCTGCCAATTTTTAACTAAAAAATTGATTCTGAAATACTTGATTAATGGACGAGGAGGCCAAATTTGTTGAAAAAGTAATTAATTATATTTACACCCAATCATGACAAAAACACTCCTTTCATTAAGTATTCTCCTGATGTTGGCTGCCTGCGGCCAGAAAAAGAGCAGTTTACCGCTTACCAGGCCAGCAGATCTGATGCTAAACTACCATTTGGACGGCGGGATGAATGATTACACGGTGGATATTAAGATTCTGAGGGATAGTTGTTATTATTACAAGAGGAATGAGGGAAAAGTGATGGAAAAGCGGATAAAATTAAGTTCAAATGATCTGGATACACTTTATATTTCTTTAAAAAGCAACGATTTTGATAAAATTGAATATACCACGCAAAAAGACATTATTTACGATCGCGGTGGTATTAGCATGACTGTTAGCTGGAGTGATAAAAAAATAACGGTAAGCAATGCTCAGAACAGTTCCATAAAAGACAACTGGTATGAAAAATGGAAAGCGGTGAGTGAAGGCGTGGATGAAATGATTTCCAGAAAAGTCAAATAATGCAGATGCCGCGCGCTGAATCCTTTAATTTTTTCTCAAGGCTTAAAGCTTCGGCACGCGTTTCTTTTTTACAATACCAGACTAATTTCCAGGGCTTATAACGTGAGGTAGATTTTTCTTTGCCTGAGTTGTGTTCAAGAAGTCTTTGTTCTAAATTATTAGTCTGACCCTTATAATAAGAATTGTTAAGGTCCGATTGAAGGATGTAAACAAAATATCCCATAAAAAAATGCAGACGATTAAGCCTGCATATTTAATTATTTAAGTGCCCACAGGGAGACTCGAATGCAGACGCTTCGGCCTGCATGCATTAATCTTCTTGTGCCCACAGGGAGACTCGAACTCCCAGGGATTGCTCCAACGGCTTCTGAGACCGCAACGTTTACCAATTTCGCCATGTGGGCATGGAAACACAAATGTCTTACAATTTCATGAAATAAAAAATTTTATGCCAATATAAAAAAAGGCATTTCCGGTTTTATCTCCGCCGCAGTTTTACTCTTTAATGATCTTTTTTGTTTCGGTAATTTTATTGTAAGTGATTTTTACCAGATACTCAGCGGCTGGTAAATTCGTGAGATCTATCTCTCCTTTAGAGTTCTTAACCTGTTGCTTTATTACTTCCTGTCCAACAAGATTATACACCGTAACATTAAACTCTTTAACAGTTGAGGGCGCTTCAATATTTATTTTATCTTTTGTTGGGTTAGGAAAAATATTAATGAAGGATGTCTGATCCCCTTGTTGATTCTTAACTCCGGTTATAATTGGAAGATCTGCCTGCCATAATCCCCTGCCGTATGT
>JACDDR010000112.1:0-2578 GCA_013816895.1 Bacteroidota bacterium | reverse complement strand
TAGTTTATTGGCGCCATAATGAATTTCAAGATGATCAACAATTACGTTTGGTAAACCTGTGCCATAAGGCGACCAGTCAGTAGCAGCAGCATCTCTGGTAAATACTCCGAAGTCGGTTCCGATATACAATGCATCGTTGGTGCCCGCCTGATACACAATGCAATTAACCGGGATGTTCGGTAAAGTGCCTGAATAATTGGTCCATGTTGTTCCGCCATTGCTGCTCATGAAAACTTTATTTCCTGCTGAATAACCTGATAACGTTACAAAAACAAGATTGGGGTTAGTTGCGCTTACTGCAATGTAGGTAATGGCTCCGGCGGTTATAACCGGTAAGGTACCGGTAATGTTTGTCCAGGTGGTACCCCCATTAATGGTCTTAACTATTTTTCCAAGTTTTGCAGCGTATACTAGATTTGTATCTGCTTTTGTAACAGCTACGGCAATAACGCTGTCAAGAATACCGGAAGTGGTGTTTGTAAAAGTCATAAAGGTTCCACTTGAATAAGATTTTTGAACACCTGCCCGGGTGCCAATATACATGGTCTTTGGATTGATAAGATTCATCACATAAGGTGTTACCCACATGCAAACGCCAGGAGAGGCTTGTGCAAAAGTAGCTGCTCCGTCGGTTGATTTTTTTAAGTTGCCGGATTGCTGACAAACAAAAACATTCTGTGAATTAGTATAATCCACCAGAGGCTGCATTCCGTCTGCTCCGATCACTTGAGTGATACTTCCATTTGAGTTAACATAACGGTTGCTGCCGCAATCCTGAGCTCCATAATAAATGGTGTCTGGGTTCGAAGGTGTGCTCGCAAGACGGTAAATTTGAGCGATCTGCAAACCATTACTAATGTTATTCCAATTAGCACCGGCGTTATTCGTAGTATAAACACCGCCATCGTTTGCCGCAAATAAAACAGTTCCGCTGCCCGGTAAAAAAGTAAGTTTTTTCTGATCTGCGTGAATAAAATCGGGGGTTGTGAAGGTAGTTGTGTTGCAGGCCAGGCTCCAGCTTGCACCGGCATCTGTTGAACGCGCAAGTTTGGTAGCGCCCACATATATTTCGTTAGCGTTAGTTGGCGAAACCACCATGGCCCTGTCGTAATATCCGCTTATTGCCGGAAATACAATCGGGTCAGGACTGCTCATGGTTGTTAACGTATTGCTGACGGTTGAATATTTTTTGAAACCTGCTGTGGGGCCCCATAAATACACAATACTTGTGTCTGCCGCAGTAGTGCTCAGACTAACTCTCCCGTATGTTGCATTGGGATATCCTCCGCCTTTATAGGTCCAGGTAGCTCCGCTGTTATTTGATCGCCATAAGCCCAGTGGACTTGTTGCAAATACTACGTTTGGATTAGCCGGATTAAATTCAATGCTGTAGAATACACCTGGTTTCACATTGGTCCAGGTAACACCACTATTAGCGCTTCTGAAAATCCCGGTATTGGTGGTTAACAATAAAATGCTTGTTGTGGTGGGGTGAATAATTAAATGCTGAGCGATGTTGAATTGACTTTGTGTGTAGCTAAGTCCTGTGGTGGTCCATGTAACGCCAGCGTTGGTAGAAGTAAGCACGCCAGCGCCAAAGTGGCCCGCCAGTGTTACGCCAATGGATGGATATAATCCTGCGGAAGGAGTGATCCCGAAATTATCACCGGTAGCAATATATATTCTGTTGGTGTTTAAAGGATCGATGGCAATATCGGCAATGCTCATTGAAGGAAGCAGATCTGTATTCAGCACCGACCAGGTAGATCCGCCATTTGTACTTTTCCAAACGCCGCCACAGGCAGCACCTGCGAGCATGGTTGTTGGAGTTCCCGGCATAAAGGTTAAACAGTTAATTCTTCCCGCGCCTGCGGAGCTTCCAACCGCTACAGTTGAACTTCCCAGGGGCATCCAGTTGCTGGAGGCGTTTACGCGGTTATATGCGTCTGCGTGAGTTTCTTTGTATTTATAATATTCATTCCATAAAAGATCAGGAGAAGGAAATTTACCGCTTGGATAAACCCGTTGTTCGTTAAACCATTCCCAACGTTTAAATTGATTGTATTCCACATTTTCTTCTGACTCATCAATGGATTCT
The DNA here is from genome assembly GCA_013816895.1 of Bacteroidota bacterium. GTDB lineage: Bacteria > Bacteroidota > Bacteroidia > B-17B0 > Aurantibacillaceae > Aurantibacillus. Next base: position 480 of record JACDDR010000112.1, on the reverse strand, counting down.
TCCTTATCGTCAAAAACCTGGCTGAATTTTTTTTGCACGTCATAAAAGTTCGGAAGCGATGTTATGAACTTTGTATTTTTTTTCTTTGTGCTCTGGGCCTTAACGTTAGTAAGCGAAAAAGCGAACAGCGCTAAAAAAATAAGTGAGGGGATAAAATTTTTCATAAGGATGTTTTTTTGATCTATAATTAAACAGATTTTCGTTAGTCCAAGTTAGAAGGAATTAAAGGGATAAAAAAAATATCCACTCATTATTAACTGTATTGGGCTCATTGGTTTGTAGGAAGTTGAGGCTTCGACGAGCTCAGGATAAATATGTGTTATCGCTTCTTGTTTTTGTTTAGTAAACTAATTAAATTTATAAAAAGTCTATATATTGTAAATTCCGGGCAAAGAGCCCCCACTTTTCCGCATGAAAGAGCCCCCTCATTTTGAACTACCATTTTTAGTATAATCTAATTCTGTTTTGCATTGTTTAGCT
>JACDDR010000191.1 GCA_013816895.1 Bacteroidota bacterium | reverse complement strand
CTTTAATACTACTCAAACGATATCGCATCGCTCAAGTCCTTATCACTTGTTTTCATTTTTGTTTATCAATCTTGTCAATGAACGTCTCTTATCTATAAAGTCCTGTCTCCAGCTAAATAATCAAACTTCTAAACCTTTACTCCGATCGTTACCGAAGTCCCATTTTTCACTCCTTTTCTTTCAACACTTCCAAAACGGGGTGCAAAAGTACATACTCTTTTTGTGTTCTCCAAATTAATTTCATCATTTTGTTAATAACTTCATTAAGAAGTTTATTTTGGTGAACTGAGTACTTCAAAAAACGGAGTGCAAAACTACTACTTTTTTCCTCACTAACCAAATAAATTTTAATTTTTCCGCAAGTAACTGATCCTGAATACTTATTTTTAAAAGCCCCCAGGGCTATCTTCCTTTCACGATAATGATTATACTTGTATTTAAATTATGGCCGGAGTAAATAAAGTAATATTAGTCGGAAACCTAGGGAAAGATCCTGAACTAAAATATTTTGAAGGAAATATCGCTAAGGTGTCTTTTAGCCTCGCTACTACTGAGGTTTACAAGGACAAAGCCGGAAACCGTAATGAACATACCGAATGGCATAACATTGTACTTTGGCGCACCATGGCCGAAAATGCTTCCAAACTCTTAAAAAAAGGAATGCAGATTTACCTGGAAGGAAAGCTTCAAACCCGGCAGTGGTCTGATAAAGATGGTCACAAAAAAAATACAACTGAAATAGTAGCCGAAACTTTTACTTTGCTTCAAAGCCGCGAAACTCCGGGCAGCAATAGCTCCGGTAACTTAAGCAGCGATAATTTACCCTATTGAATCATGAATTATAAATTCATTTTATCCCTCTTATTTTTAATAACACTTGTTATTTCCTGTGATGAAGAAGATCCTGTATATTCGCCAAAGCCCCGCGGGTACTGCAGGATAGACTTTCCCAAAAAAGAATACGTGCTGTTTGATACCACTTGCCCTTATCAGTTCGAAATCCCCAAATATTCGCGCATTGCGGCCGATGACCGTAAAGATGCCCAACCCTGCTGGTATAACATTGAGTTTCCAAAGTTTAAAGCGACTATTCATTTAAGCTATAAACCTGTTACCAACAACATCTCAAACTTTATTGATACTTCGCACTATTTTGCAATGAAACACCAGATCAAAGCTACAGGGCTTGAAGAAACTCCTGTGATCCGCGACAGCTCTAAAGTATACGGACTCTTATTTGATATTGGAGGGAACACCGCATCTTCCCTGCAGTTTTATCTGACCGACAGCACGCATCATTTTTTACGAGGTTCGTTATATTTTAACGTGGTTCCTAATATTGATTCGCTTAAAATAGTTGTTGATTTCATCCGTCAGGATGTGATTCATCTCATTAATACAACGCGCTGGAAGAAAAATTAATTTTTTATCTTCAAAACATTTCCGTCATAGTTGGTGCTATACAAACGCAAAGCCCACTCCGCAGGGCCCGCCATCACAGTTCCGTCAACCATCTGCCATTTTGAGTTGCTAATGGTGTCGCGCAATGTAAAGTTATCTGCCTGCACTTTAACTTTTGCAGCGGCATTATCCGGATAATAACTCGAGGTGCGCTCTATTGCAACGAATTCCTGCTGTGATTTGCGATATATCACAAGACCGTTGATACCACCGTTGAAATACTGCCAACCCCCTATTCCCTGTATTTTGAAATTCAAAGGATCATTCGGATAAATAGTGATGTTAACAGGCACATAAGGTACAGGATGATTAGCCTGGCTCTGGCTTGCCGTCTGCTTTTTTTTACAACCCGCGGCAAGCAGTACAATTGTTATTATAAGTGAAAGCCAAAGCCTCATGAATGAAATTATATTCTATTTAACTACCTTTGATTCTTATTAACTCAAAATTACGAAATAGATTGTGTCAGACCCAATAGAAACAAATAATAATCACGAACCTTTAAAAAAACATAATCCTTTCATGCCGCTTTATTTTGCACTGGTACTTGCTGCCGGTGTTGGTTTTGGCTATTACTTTACGTTCAACGGTGCGGCTCCTCAAAATAAACTGCACACCTCTTCCTCCGGCAGCAAAATAAACAATCTGCTTGATTTTATCGAGATGCAATATGTGGATACTGTAAACAGAAGTCAACTTGAAAACAAAACAATCGCGGCTATGCTTAAAAGTCTAGATCCGCACAGTGACTACATTCCGGCCGAAGATTTTGATGCAGTGAATGAACCTCTGGAAGGTAATTTTGACGGCATAGGTGTAGAATTCAATATTATCAACGACACCATCCGTGTTATCAATCCCATTATTGGCGGGCCTTCAGAAAAGCTTGGCATTAAAGCAGGAGATAAAATAATTAAAGTGTCCGGCAAAAACATGGCTGGGGTAAAAATCACCAATAAACAGGTGTTTGATAAATTACGCGGAAAAAGCGGAACAGATGTAAAGGTTACCATATTAAGAACCGGTGAGAAAAAACCATTGGAGTTCAACATCACCCGCGGCAAAATTCCTCTATACAGCATTGATATTTCCTACCTTCTAAAGCCAGGGATCGGTTACATAAAAATCAGTCGCTTTGCAGGTACAACCTACGAAGAATACCTCTCTGCCTTTAATACATTAAGCAAACAGGGAATGAAAAAACTTATTCTTGATTTGCGCGGTAACGGAGGTGGTTTTCTGAAAACTGCCGTGGAACTTGCCGACGAATTTTTAGCTAACGGTTTGCAGATTGTTTACACACAGGGCCGCACC
>JACDDR010000111.1 GCA_013816895.1 Bacteroidota bacterium | reverse complement strand
GCTGTACTCTTAAGGTAAGTGCTTTCTGAAGATAGGTAAGGGCAAGATCATAGTTTTTTTGTTTTTTGTAAACCAGACCAATATTATTATAGGTGGTTGCAATTCCTTTTTTATCGCCCAATTTTAATCTTAGTACCAGGGCCTTTTTATTGTAGAACAAAGCAGAATCAAGAATATCCGCATTTTTATAGATGGTTCCAAAATAATTATAAATCGATACCAGATCTTCGTCGTTGTTTATGAGCGTGGCGTAATTTAACGCGTTGTAAAAATACTTTTTGGAATAGGGGATGTTGTTTAAATCTTTGTATGCAACACCAAGGCGATACAAACATCTAAAAACAAGGGCGGTGTCTTTTGTTTGCTCAGCTATTTTTAACGCGTCGAACCCATACTTTATCGCTTCGTTATGTTTTTTTTTGGTCGAACAAAGTACGGCAAACTGATAGTAGGCAAAACCTTTATCACTTTTTTTAGCGGAAACGGCAGCCACGTCCAGCATTTTGGTTTTCAAAAACTCAAGGTCGCTGGGGGTTAGGGTTCTGTTTTTTGATAAGGAATAAATCTTCGTGATTTTTTTACGGATATTTTTTGTGGTGTCAATGGTTCTGTTAATAGTGTCCACACTGATCTGGCCCTTAAGAAAAAAACTAAAGGAAACTAAAAGAAAAAAAAGTGATCTTTTAAACATTACTTAGTAAAAATAGTCTTTTCCATTTTAATATCAGCTCTTTCGTAGTGCCCTCGCTCCAATGGCACTTCCCTGAATCCATATTTTTTATAAAGATGAATGGCTGCGCCAAGACTGCGGTTAGAATATAAAAGGACTGTTTTCAAATGCAATTGTTGCGCTACTTTTAGACAATGATCCATTAACGCTTTGCCGATCCCTAAGCCCTGAGCGGAGGCTGTGACTGCCATTTTACCCAGTTCGTATTCGGTATCGGTAAACTTCAGTAAACACGCTGTCCCAACTATTTTGTTGTTATGCATTGCATAATAAATGAGACCGCCTTTGTCTATGATTTCTTTTTGTGGATCAGAAAGTTGAACAACGTCTATTGGCTCTACGCGAAAGTATTTTTCGAGCCATTCAACATTTAGTGTTTTAATGTGTTCTTTAAGTTCAGGGGTATAGTCTATAATTTGTATGCCGTTCATAACGGCCGCAATTTAAGGATAGAAAAGATAAAACAGAATTTTATTGGCCGGCTTCTTTCCGTGCAATATTCAGGTCAATGCGTTCGCCTTTTTTGAGCGCGATTACAAAGCAGTCTTTAAATCCTTTTTCACGAAGCTGACTTTGGTGAGTAAAGGCTTCTTTTAGAGAAGTATAATTTCCCGAAGTATATTTTAAAACACTTTTAACTTTATAATACGAGCCTTCCACAATGCCGTTGAATTTTTCTTCCTTCAGGTTTAACTCTACATCACTGCTAGCAAACTGAACTTTAAAAACTATATCGTTATTAGTTGGCGTGTTTGTTTCTTTTTTTTGCTCGTTTTGTTTTTCTTTTTTGTACTTCTCGGCAATGGCTTTGGCAGAAGTGATACTGTCGTTCTTTGCTTCCGTAACTTTTACAGAGTCTCTCTTTTCAGGCTCTTTCTTTTCTTTCGTGTCTTTGACTTCTTCAGGTTTTTTTTCTTCTATTTTTTTTTCTTCAGGCTTCTTGTCTTCAGGTTTCTTTTCATCATCCAAGAGTTCATCGTCCGGGTCGGTTTTTTTCTGACCCGGAATATTTCCCGCTTTTATGTTTTCATTTTCGAGTGGCGTCTGGTTCTCAATATCGTCGGTGTATTCTTTTTTATTTCCTTCCACTTCATCCTTATACCTTCTCAATCCCCTGAAGATGGCCTTGGCAAGATAATCCTGGCCTTCTTTACTTCCTAAAAACTGTTCTTCCAATGGATTGGTTAGATAGCCGATCTCCGTTAAAATACTTGGCATGGAGGTACGCCATAAAACCCAGATGCTCTGGCGATGAACGCCTTTGTCTACACGCCCTGCTTTTTTCGTATATTCTTCCTGCAGCTTCACGGCGAGATTGGCGCTCTGAATTACATAGGCAGATGTGTAATTACTCATAATGATATAACTCTCTTCGCTTTCCGGATCAAAGCCCCCGTATTTTTTTTCGTAATCATCTTCTAAAAAAATCGCGGAGTTCTCACGGGTTGCCACTTTCATTTTTCCTTCTTCGTTCTTTAATCCCATTACATAGGTTTCCGTGCCAAAGGGAAGTGGATTGGGTTTTTCTACCTGAACTATTTTACCTTTTTTATTTTTGTAAGTTTTAATTCTCTTCTTTCCGGTTTTTGCATCTCTGATAATTACGGGTTTGCCCGCAGCGTTACAATGAATCGAAAGAAATAGATCGGCCTTGGCTTTATTGGCAATTTGGGCGCGGTCTTCCAGTTCTACAAACACGTCGGTGGTACGCGTAAAAATCACCTTTACCCCTTTGAAATTTTCTTCTATTAATTTGCCCAGCTTTAATGCCACAGCGAGTGAAACGTCCTTTTCCTTGTGAATAGCGCCGTTACAGCCAGGATCTTTACCTCCGTGACCGGGATCCATGACAATTATTTTAATGTTGCCGGATTTGCCTTTGCCGTGGGAGAAGCCTCCCAGCAGCATAACCACCGTAATTAATATAAAAAAATATTGTAATTTTTTAACCATCTGATCTTATAAAACAAAGCACTTTACCGTAAAGTATTGTAGCTTTGCAAGTTCCACACATAAAAATATCTGAAAGCGTTTGACAAACAGGCCAAATAATAAAGTATTTTTCTTCTTTGCTGTGTTGATATCTTTACTTTATCAGGGTATAAACGCCCAGGTGACCCCCAAGGATACGTTAAAAAAAGTTACAATCGACACTCTCAGTGCCGGGGATGATGAGGGACTTGAAGATAAGATCACTTATTCGGCGGAGGATAGTACGGTTTATCTGGCTTCGCAATCTAAAGTATTACTCTATGGCAAAGCCCGTATTGAGTATGGGGACATGAATCTCCAGGCCCAGTTCATTGAAATGGATTATGCTAAAAACATCGTGATTGCCTATGGCACAAAAGACAGCGCAGGAAAAAATGTTGGTACACCAGTGTTTAAAGATGGTGCGCAGGAAATGAACGCGGATAAGATCATGTATAACCTTAAAACTAAAAAGGGGAAAATTTTTAACGCGCTTACCAAACAGGGAGAGCTATTGGTTATAGGAAAAGAAATTAAAAAAGATAGTACCAACGTTATTTATATGAAGGACATGCGCTGCATCCCTTGTCAGGATGAAGACGCGCGGACTGTTTTTAAAGCCACTAGAGCGAAGATCATTCCGGATGATAAAATTGTAACAGGCCCGATGTATCTCGAGATTGGGGGCGTTCCTACACCATTGGGCTTGCCGTTCGGATATTTTCCAAATACCAAAAAACAGCATAACGGCATTCTGCTTCCGCAATTTGGTAACTCTACCAATCTTGGATTTAACCTGAGGGACGGAGGATTTTACTGGGGGATCAATGATAAAACGGATATGATCATCCGCGGAGATATTTACGCGAACGGCAGCTGGTCTTTAAAAACCACCAACGATTACAGCGTAATTTATAAAGCCCATGGCGCTGTTAATCTTGCTTACAGCGTATTTAATATTGGCGATAAGGATATTCCCACACAATTCAGTAAAGAAAAAACATACTCTGTTGGCTGGCAACATACGCAGGATAATAAAAGTAATCCTACAATCCGTTTCACCGCAAATGTAAATTATGTGAACAACCAGCGTATTAACAGGCTTAACGCTATCAACTCCGGTCAGTTTTTAACCAATACCTTTCAATCAAACATTAACTTTACAAAGCAGTTTAAATCAAGTTCGCTGAGTTTAAATGCTACTCACAGCCAGAACAGTTTAACGCACGATGCCGAGATAACGCTGCCTTCTCTTACGTACAACGTAAACCGTTTTTTTCCTTTCAAACGCGAAAATGCTGTAAGACAAAATGTGCTTGATAAGATCGGAATCAACTATTTATTCGAGGCCCGCAATACGCTAAGCGGAAAGGACTCGGTACTGTTTAAAGGCGACATAGAGAACAGGTTGCGATATGGAATCAGGCACTCCCTGCCTATTTCCACCAATTTTAATATTTTAAAATACATTACTGTTACCCCGGCCATCAACCTTTCTTCGAGCATGTACACCAAAAGCACGCGGAAAGAATTCATTCGCGGGTATACGCCAACTTCGAATGTAAAAACAGATACCGTTAGCGGTTTTGTTGGAAGCTACGACGCAAATTTTTCAACCTCGCTGAACACCAAAGTATTTTTTGATTATGCTTTTAAACGCGGTCGTGTAAAACAAATCCGTCATTTACTGATTCCAACGCTTACTTATTCTTACCGGCCCGATTTTGGGCAGGAACAATATGGCTTTTATAAAAAAGTGCAAACCGATACCACAGGAGTAAACTACCAGCGTTACAGTATTTTTGACAATACCTTGTTTGGCGGACCGGCACCCGGAAAAACCAATGCGCTTGGAATTAACTTAAACAATAACATTGAGGCAAAAGTTCGCAAAACTACCGACACAGGTTTTGCTTATAATAAAGTGAGCCTTTTGCAAAACATCAGTTTAAACACCTCCTACAATTTTGCGGCCGATAGTTTTAAAATGAGCATCATCGGAATCAGCGCACGTACAAAGCTGTTTAAATATTTTGATGTGGTTACTAATGCCAATTTTGATCCTTATGGTTACGATGTTGTTACCCGCAAACAGGTAAAAGAATTTTCATACAGAAACAACAACAAGCTGGTACAATTTACAAACGCTAACCTCGCACTTAACACCTCTTTCGGAAGCAACCAGCTCGAAGCAATGAGGAAAACACGGCAACCGCCCAACATGACAAACGGCGCTGAACGCGGAGCTGTTAATGATCTCGACAAACAGGAAAAGTTACCCTGGACAGTGAATGTTTATTATAACCTTTCACTCGCTAATATTAATTACAATACATTAAAACCAACACAAACTCTGAATTTTAGCGGCGATATTGCACCAACTAAGTTCTGGAAGCTGGGTATAACAAGTGGCTTCGACTTCACACGCAAGCGGGTAAGTTACACCAGTATTAATATCTATCGCGATTTAAAATGCTGGGAAGCGCACATCGATTGGGTTCCTTTTGGAATCCGCAAAGGGTATTACTTAACAATGAACCTGAAATCATCGATGCTGAGAGATTTTAAAATTCCGAAAAGAAGTATTCCTATGGATAATTTTTAAAATATTTAATATGAGAAAGAATTCATTCATCAGATTTAATTTTTGTTTCATTTTGCTATTAACTCTTTTTTCATTTCAAACAGATAAGAACATTTTGTTATGGGAAGCAAGCCGTCCGCTAACCTGGGACGATTTTAAAGGCAAGCCCGAACGCAGGTTCGCAGCGGCTTCAACAAGTTACGATATACTTAAATCAGTTTCAAAAAAGGAAGATAATAGTGCCGTTGCGATGATTTGTGCGGTTTTTTTTAAAAACCAGTCCTGGAAAAAAGCAAGCTGGATAAATGATGCAGTACTGGCCCATGAACAAAAACATTTTGACATTGTGGAGTTGTATGCGCGCAAGCTTAGGAAAAAAATCAAAGAAGCGGCCTTTAAAAATATGACAGATCTTGAAAATAGATTAGAGGAAATGTACGATGTTAATGATAAGGAAATGGATAAATATCAGGACTTGTACGACGAAGAAACGGATGGCTCAATGAATGGCGAACAACAGCGGATGTGGCAAAATAAAATAATGAAGGAAATCAAAGACCTCGACGTTTATAAGGAGACCTCTGTCACCATTAAATTTTAAAGAAGTTTGCTTGAGTTAACTTGTGTGATCAGCTACAATGACCCATTTTTTATTTATTTTTTTCCAGAGAAGTGTAAAGTATCCGCCAACATCTTTTTCCTTTTTATGTAAGGTCCATTTACCGATCACATATACTACCGATGAACTTAGCGCTTCTGCACTGTTAATGTCAAATACGAGCTGACCCATCGCTTCACTGGTCGGATAAGATTTTTTATAATTATCCAGCGTTTTTTGCCAGCCATAAGTAAGGCCGCGGCTGCCAATGAATTTAAGACTGTCGCTTTTCCAGTAATGTTCCATAAAGCCCTCAAGATCGAATTTGTTCCAGGCTTGCTGCTGTTTATTCATGAGGCTTTTCACTGCTTCCACTTCTTTCTGCGACAAAAGATGAAAGGAAAGAAGAAACGCTACTAAAGTTAAAATTGATTTCATTATAAGTGTTTTTATAAATGTAAAAAAATTATTACATTTGATCCAGTTCTTTACCATACTTATCAAGAAAGACAGAGGGATACGCCCGAAGAAGTCTTCCCAACCCTTTTGATTTAAGAAGTCAGATTCTTAGAAGTCAGATTTAAATCTCACCTCTAAAATCTAAAATCTACAATCCTAAAGAAGGTGGTAAATCGTCGCAATAACATTGCGGGAGATAAGTCAGAGCTATATGAATAGAAAATTGAAAAAGATAATCATAACCCTTCTGACCATAAAAAGCAGAAGGGATTTTTTTTGAATTAAAGTGTGCAAATGAAAACAGAAGATCGGTTCAGCAACCGCGTAGATAATTATGTAAAGTTCAGGCCGCATTATCCTGTGGCTGTTTACGATCATTTATTGTCAGAAGGTGTAATTCCCAAAGGTGCGGTAATTGCAGATGCTGGCTGTGGTACAGGTATTTCTTCAAAGCTGTTTTTAAAGCAGGGACATAAAGTGTTTGGGATTGATCCAAATAAAAACATGCTTGATGCTGCCGCTGAATTTTTGAACGACGATAATTTTATTCCCGTTTATTCAAGGGCCGAAAATACAAGTCTTGAGAATAAAAGTGTCGATCTTGTGATCTGCGCCCAGGCTTTTCACTGGTTCGATAAACAAAAAGCCAAACAGGAATTCCAGCGGATTCTTACACCAAATGGATACGTAGCTTTGATGTGGAACGATCGCCGGACGACTTCAACGGATTTTTTAAAAGTGTATGAAGATTTTCTTCAAATGTTTGGCACGGATTATAAGGAAGTGAACCATAAAAATGTTCAGGATAAAAAAATATTCGAATCTTTCTTTGGCAACACTTCTTATAATGAAAAAGTGATTTACAATTACCAGGATCTTGATTTTGTTGGTTTAAAGGGTCGCGTGCTCTCCTCTTCCTATATGCCAACCGAAGAGCACCCTGATTTTAATTACATGCTGTATTGCCTGAAAAAAATATTTCAGCGTTATCAGGAAAATGATAAAATAAGAATAGAATACGACACCATTTTATATTACGGACGCTTCGATAAATTCAGCACAGCCCGGTGAACTCTAAAAAAAATTAATTATGAATCTTGATATCAGGAAAGAATTAGAAGAAAGAATTTTGGTCATTGACGGCGCAATGGGCACCATGATCCAGCAGTATAAGCTGGAAGAAAAAGACTATCGCGGCAAACGATTTTCCGATTGGCCTAAGGATGTGAAAGGCAATAACGATCTGCTTTCCATTACCCGTCCGGATATTATTAAAGCAATCCATAAAGAATATCTAAAATCAGGAGCTGATATTATTGAAACAAATACGTTCAGCGGAACCACTATTGCCATGGCCGATTACGACATGCAGGAACTGGTGTACGAATTAAATTATGAGTCTGCAAAAATCGCAAAGGAAGCTATTGATGAATTCAGAAAAGAAAATCCGGATCAGGCTTCTGTTTCAAAATTTGTTGCAGGCGCCATCGGTCCAACGAACCGCACGCTATCTTTATCTCCAAATGTAAATGATCCGGGCTACCGCGCTGTTACCTTTGATGAAATGGTAATTGCTTATGAAGAGCAGGTGAAAGGATTAATTGATGGGGGAGCGGACATATTATTGATAGAGACGATTTTTGACACGCTTAATGCAAAGGCTGCTTTATTTGCCATTCAAAATCATTGCAAAAAAATTGACCGTAAAATGCCGGTTATGGTATCCGGAACAATTACAGATGCGAGCGGAAGAACATTATCAGGACAAACAACCGAAGCTTTTTTAAATTCTGTTTCCCATGTTGATCTTTTAAGTGTAGGATTAAACTGTGCGCTGGGTGCTAAAGACATGAGACCTTACCTTGAAGAGCTTTCGGACAAGGCTCCTTTTTATGTTAGTGCTTATCCTAATGCCGGACTTCCAAATCAATTTGGTGAGTACGATGAAGATGCGCACACCATGGGGCACCAGATAGAAGACTTTTTAAAGGCGGGATTTTTAAATATTGTTGGCGGATGTTGCGGAACAACTCCCGCACATATTCAGCGCATTGCTGAACTTGCAAAAAACGCAACTCCCCGCAAAAAACCTGAGCCCGATACGCTGATGCACTTGAGCGGTTTGGAAGCTTTAACCCTTAGGCCTGAAAGTAATTTCATGAACGTTGGAGAAAGAACAAATGTTACAGGTTCAAAAAAATTCCTGCGTTTAATTAAGGAGGGAAATTTTGAAGAAGCCTTGTCCATTGCCAAAGATCAGGTAGATGGCGGAGCACAGGTTATTGATGTGAACATGGATGAGGGAATGCTCGACGGCGAATCTGCCATGACCACCTTCATGAACTTGATTGCCTCCGAGCCCGATATTTCGCGTGTTCCTATTATGATCGATTCTTCTAAATGGACAGTAATAGAAGCAGGCTTAAAATGCGTGCAGGGAAAAGCAATTGTAAATTCAATTTCTCTGAAGGAAGGAGAAGAAAAATTTATCGAACAAGCTCAAAAAATAAAACAATATGGCGCTGCTGTTATTGTAATGGCCTTTGATGAAGACGGCCAGGCCGATACGTATCAACGAAGAGTAGATATTTGTAAACGTGCTTATGATGTACTTGTTGATAAGGTTCATTTTAATCCGCAGGATATCATTTTTGATCCGAATATTTTCCCTGTTGCTACCGGAATGGACGAACACCGCTTAAACGCGCTTGATTTTTTTAACGCCACTAAATGGATAAAAGAAAATTTACCTTTCGCAAAAGTAAGCGGGGGAGTGAGTAACGTGTCTTTTTCGTTTCGTGGTAATGATCATGTTCGCGAAGCAATACATTCCGCGTTTCTGTTTCACGCCATTAAAAATGGAATGGATATGGGAATTGTAAATCCGTCGCAACTGGTAATTTACGATGATATTGATAAAGTTCTTTTAGAACTTGTAGAAGATGTTTTATTAAACAGAAGAGATGATGCCACTGAAAGATTAGTGAATCATGCGGAATCACTGAAAGGAATATCAGGACAGAAAACAGAAAGGGACGAAGAGTGGAGAAAAGGAACGGTAGAAGAACGTTTAAGTTATTCACTAGTCAAAGGTCTCGTAGAACATATTGATGCAGATACCGAAGAAGCCCGCTTAAAATTAGGCAGGCCGCTACACGTTATTGAAGGTCCGTTGATGGATGGAATGAATGTAGTTGGCGATTTGTTCGGAAGCGGAAAAATGTTTCTGCCACAGGTTGTAAAAAGCGCACGCGTGATGAAAAAAGCCGTGGCATATTTAGAACCTTATTTACAGGCCGAGAAAGAAGCAAACAGAAAAGCAGGAATTGTTGGAGATGGAAGACAGAACGCCGGCAAGATCCTGATGGCTACTGTTAAAGGCGATGTTCACGATATTGGAAAAAATATTGTTGGCGTAGTACTCGCCTGCAATAACTATGAGATTGTTGATCTTGGTGTGATGGTGTCATGTGACAGAATTCTTGAAGAAGCAAAAAAGCATAACGTGGATGTAATTGGCTTAAGCGGACTCATTACACCTTCGCTGGATGAAATGGTTCACGTGGCAAAAGAGATGGAGCGGCTTGGCTTTAAAACGCCATTGTTAATAGGAGGTGCTACAACCTCCAAAGTGCATACTGCCGTTAAAATTGCTCAGAATTATTCCGGCCCCGTGGTGCATGTTAATGATGCCAGTAAATCGGTACCGGTTGCAAGCAGTTTAATATCCAATGAACTAAGGGGCGCGTTTATGGTCGAAGTAAACAAAGAGTATGCACGCGTGCGCGAACAAAATAAAAATGCGCAGGGACAGAATAAATTTGTTTCGATGGAAGAAGCGCGTAAAAATAAATTTAAAATAGATTGGAATAAAACTGAAATTATAAAACCAAAAAAACTTGGCACTACAGTTTTTGAGGATTATGATCTCACTGAAATATCACAGTATATAGATTGGACACCTTTCTTTCACAGTTGGGAAATGAAGGGTTCCTATCCAAAAATATTCGACGATAAAGAACGCGGAATAGAAGCTAAAAAATTATATAAGGACGCGCAGCAAATGCTGAAGGAAATTATTTCTGAGAAATGGTTGACAGCTAAAGCGGTTGTGGGAATTTATCCGGCAAATAGCATAAACGAAGATGATATTGCAGTTTATGATGCGGAAGGCAAAAAGCAAATCGAAATTTTTCATACACTTCGCCAGCAAACAAAAAAACCAGCAGGCCAATACAATACCGCTCTTGCAGATTTTATCAAACCGTTGGATGTCAAGTCGAGCGTAGTCGAGACCGATTACATCGGAGCCTTTGCATGTTGCACTGGATTTGGAATTGATGAACATGTAGCACGTTTTGAAAAAGATCACGATGATTATAAAGCCATCATGTTAAAAGCTTTAGCGGATCGTTTAGCCGAAGCCTTTGCGGAATGTTTACATAAAAAAGTTCGAAAAGAGATCTGGGGCTACGCACAATTTGAAAGTTTAAAAAACGAAGATCTTATTAAGGAAGAGTATGAAGGCATCCGCCCCGCACCCGGTTACCCTGCGCAACCCGATCATTTGGAAAAACTGGCAATATGGAAACTGTTAGATGTGGAAAAAGCTACTGGCATTATATTAACCGAAAGTTTAGCAATGGTTCCAACAGCTGCTGTTAGCGGTTTATATCTGGCAAATAAGCATTCGCATTACTTCGGATTGGGTAAGATAACAAAGGAGCAAGTGTTGGATTATGCTAAAAGAAAAGGTGAATCTTTTGAGAAGATTGAACGATGGTTAGGTCCGGTTTTAGGATATTAACCTAGCTGTATCCGGTAGAGTATTCTTTTAAAAATACATGTTTAAACGGTATTTTTATGAATAGCGTCTGTCATTATAATTTACCGCCTGTAATATTTTGCCCCCCCCGATTGAGTGATTCTCCTATTTGATTGAGTGAGGGTTTTGGCAGCAATGGTCGTTGCGGCTATCTTTGCAGAAGTCAAAGTACGAAATCACCTTGTCTTTTAAATACATATATTCACTTATTAAATTTAGATTATCTGAAGTTCTAGTTAATTAACCGTTCCGTACTATAAATGACATCTCTCAATCTTAAAAACCAACGCTCCATGAAAAAGTATGCTTTTTTATCCTTATTATTTTTTGTGATTCTCTCTTCAGGTCCTTCAGTTTACGCGCAAACTACTTTTAAGAACAGTTTCGTCATTCATGGCGCATCTTTATCTCAAAGTCAAAAAGATTTTTATGTAAAAAGTATTGAGGCGGCCGACTTCGAGCAATTCAGGCTACAAACAGAAACTGTTGTGCTTAAATTTAAAAACGGATTTAATTTAGAATTAATGCCTGCAAAAGATCTTGTGATAAAGAATATTGCACCGGTAATAGATATAAACAAGTACAGTAATCACGCCTCCACTCCCGGTTATAAATATCCAACGTTTGAAATATTAAGTTCAGGCTGGGTAACTGCTGAAGTTCAGCCAAATTCAAAAACTAATAAATAATTAACTATTACAGATCTTCTTTCAATGAAAAAGCATTTTCACACACTTTTGGTTTTTGGTTTTCTTTTTATTTCTTCACTGATTATTGCTCAACCGGCAAACAACAACTGTTCGGGGGCGCAAAACATAACGGTTGGCGCCGTTCCTCCGTGTGGCACGGGTATTCAAACCAGCGCCAATACAGTTGTAGCGGGAACGCTGAACGGGGCGACACCCGGTAATCCTTATATTTACCAAACGAGTTGTTCAGGTTCATCTACCATCCAAACTTCGCCTGCTAATGATGTATGGTATTCTTTTGTTGCTACCGGTTATCAGGCAAATATTACAGTCAACTCTACTTTTTCTCAACCTAACATTTCTTTTTATTCAGGCACCTGTGCTGCTCTTGGAGGAGGAGTAGGTGGCTGTGCTGTTGGTTCGGGAGGAGTTGCCACGTTGCAGGTAAATCAGTTAATTCCGGGAACCACTTATTATATTCAGGTTAGTGGAAGTACAGGACAAACTGGCACTTTTAACTTAAGCATTAACAATGCCAAGGACTGCGCAGGTTGTTTACAAGGAACTTCATTAACAGTGAGTCCTTTGCCGGTGAATGGAGCCTACCCTCCTAACACAACCGTTCAATTTTGTTTCCATGTCAGTCAGTACAATCACATAAATACAAACTGGTTACATGGTGTTCAGGTAGCTTTAGGTTCTGGATGGAATCTGGCTACTTTGACATGGAATAATCCTGTTTCACCAAGTACGGGAGGCTCATGGCAATGGGTGTCTACGCCTTTTACGGCAAACGGACAAACGTGGCCGGCAGGTTGGTACTGGGAAACTGCGATGCCAATACTTAATCCGGCTAATAATTTTGGCGACCCAGCTGTTACAGCAACCGCGGCTCAATGGAATTTTTGTATTACTGTTACCACTAAAGCGGCTTGTATTCCCGGGTCTAACCTATCGGTTGATTTCAACACCAGTGGCGATGGAGAATCAGGCTCCTGGGTTAACGCCGCGTGTTCGGGCGACGCTGCCACATCTTTTAATGCCATTGGCTCTTGCTGTCCCCCGCTGATGTCTTCTGTTCCGCTTAACTGTTTTGGCATTCCCACCGGTGCAGCCACAGCCTCTCCGATAGGGACGCAGGGCCCCTATACTTATAACTGGTCGGGCCCAGGCGCCTATACTTCCACTTCTGCGGGTGTAGCAGGCGCCAATACAATTTCTGGTTTGGCTGCCGGAATTTACACCGTTCAAATAATCGATAAGAATTTATGTGCTATCACAAATACGGTTTTGGTAACCCAGCCGCCGGTTTTAACTACCATTTTAACGCCCGTTAATCCTAATTGTACAACACCCGGATCAATTTCTTCTGCGGTCAGCGGGGGTACTTCCCCATATACTTACGCATGGTCAGGAC